>CAYONR010000005.1:0-26932 GCA_964405365.1 uncultured Halanaerobiaceae bacterium | reverse complement strand
GATAAAATTTATTTTTATCATTGTCATAGAAAATTTCATCATGAACCTGGGAGCCTGGTTTTTCAGCCAGTTTAAAGCCGCCACCAAATTCAATACCTTTTATAGCCTGGATTGCAATTAATTCAGCTGCCAGCTGGCCTTCAAGTTTTAAATCATTATGGGTATGGCTGCCAAGACCTGGGGGCAGACCTGTTACTATAATTTCACAGATTCCTCCAACTGAATCACCAGCTTCCTTCCATTTATCGATTAAATCTATCATTTCAGCTGTTGATTTTTCAGATCCGGCCCTGACCCGGCTCTGTTCAACCTGGGAGAAATATTCGCTGATTTCTGCTATAGAATTTATTTTTTTATTCTGTTTAACTGTTTGCCAGTCTGGGGATTTTATAGTCCCTATTTGGGTTACGTGGCTAAAAATTTCTATTGCAAATTCTGAGAGGAATTCCCTGGCAATACTGCCTACAGCAGTTCTGATTGCAGTCTCTCTGGCACTTGCCCTCTCTAATATATTTCTTAGATCAGTATGATTAAATTTAATGCCTCCAGGAAGGTCTGCATGGCCTGGGCGGGGTTCAGCTACTCTTTTGGCTTTGATTTTGTTTTGATCTCCCTTTTTAGTTACTGTCATAATATCTTCCCAGTTGGTCCAGTCTTTATTCTTAATATTCATCGCTAGAGGAGAGCCAAGGGTTAGGCCTTCTCTGAGGCCTGAAGTTATATTGATCTTATCTTTTTCAATATTCATTCGACCTCCACGGCCATAGCCCTGCTGCCGCCTTTTAAGTTGTTTATTGATATTATCTAGATTGATTTCCAGGCCGGCAGGTAGGTCTTTGATGATGGCAGTGATCTCTGGCCCATGGGATTCGCCTGCTGTAATATAATTAAACATCTTTTAGTTCTCCCTCACTTTCTTTTAACCAGTCCTTATATTGATTTAGTCTATCGATATATTTATCTATATAATAAATTAAATTATCGTTATTACTTCTAAAGATCTCTTCCCAGAGAGCTTTGGAGCTAGAGGCAAGTCGGGTCATATCTTTATAGCCATTGCCACTTATATCAATCATCTCGTCACTATTATTCTCAGTATTTATTATTTCAGCTAAGATATAGGCAAGTAGTTGTGGTAGATGGCTGACTCCTGCCAGATATTTATCATGGCTTTCAGGATCTAATTCGATAATATTCATGTTTAAACCTTTCAGAAATTCTTTAAGGCTATTTATGATGAAATCAGGATAATTTATGCCATCTGCTCTGGTGATAATAAATGGCTTTTCATTAAAGAGATCAGCCTTTGAATAGAGGGCACCTGATTTTTCCAGGCCGGCCATTGGATGACCGCCTAGAAACCAGATATTATTGAGATTATTCAATTTGCTGCCTTTAGCTACTATTTCAGATTTGGTGCTGCCAGTATCAATTATAATTGTATTGGAATTTTTACCTTCAAGTATTGGATAAAGTTTATCGAGATATTCTTCTATGATATTAACTGGAGTTGCCAGAATAATCAATTGATAATTATTTGGATTTAGGTTGTTAAGAGATTCTGTCTTGATATCAATCAGGTTATTTTTAATAGAATAATTTAGATTTTCTTCGCTGGCATCCAGTCCTGTTATTTGTATTTCTGGATAATGTTCTTTGATAGCACCGGCAAGGGATGCCCCAATTAAGCCTGTGCCAATTATTAAGATATCTTCTATTTTAAATTCCATTTTTAATTTTCTTCTCTATTTATTGCCTTACTGATCAAGTCGATCTCTTCCATTAACATTTTAAAGTTTTCTGGCTTTAATGACTGCTGGCCATCTGAGAGTGCCTCGCCAGGGTTAGGATGGACTTCAATAATCAGGCCGTCTGCACCGGCTGCAATTCCAGCTCTGGCCATCGGGATGACTAAATCCCATTTACCTGTACCATGACTTGGGTCTACTATAACAGGGAGATGGCTGATTTGTTGTACTAGTGGAACCGAGCTTAAATCAAGGGTGTTTCTAGTTCTTTCTCCAAATGTCCTGATACCCCGTTCGCAAAGAATTACTTCTTTGTTGCCCTCTGCCATAATATATTCAGCTGCTAGGAGCCATTCTTTGATTGTAGCTGACATTCCCCTCTTTAACATGACAGGTTTGCTGGCTTTACCGACTGCAGAGAGAAGAGGGTAGTTCTGCATATTTCTGGCGCCTATCTGGAAGATATCAGTATATTTTTCAACGACATCTAAATGCTGAATATCCATTAATTCTGTTACTACTTTTAAGCCAGTTTCTTCTCTGGCTTTAGCAAGTAACTTTAGGCCTTCTTCTCCTAATCCCTGGAACGAATAGGGTGAGGTTCTCGGCTTGAAGGCACCACCTCTTAAGATTTGTGCTCCGGCTGCTTTGACAGCTCTGGCTGCTTCAAGGATCTGTTCTTCACTTTCTACAGCACAGGGGCCGGCCATTATTACTGGCTTTTTACCACCGATCTTAACGTCACCTATTTCTATGACAGTCTTATCCGGCTTGAAATCTCTGCCGGTGAGCTTGAACGGCTCAACTATTATCACAACTTTTTCAACTGATTTATATGTTAGGAGTTTGCTTTTAAGATTTTCTTTTTTGCCATTGGCACCTACTACTCCAATAATTGATTTTTCAACGCCTTCAGATAAATGGGTTTCATAGCCTTCATTTTCAATTACCTCGCAGATATTTCTCACATCTTCTTTGCTACTATTTCTATTCATTACAACAATCATTTTATCAGTCTCCTTATATTTATAGATTATTAATTAATTTTTCAAAGTCTGGGAAAGAGATATTTATCGATTCACTATTATTAACTATTATACCATCACTGGCAATCAGGCCGGCAATGGCCATTGTCATTCCAATTCTATGGTCGCCAAAACTATCTACTTCGATACCACCTTTTAAATTAGTATTTCCTTTAATTTTCATACCATCAGGATATTCTTCTATTTCTGCTCCTAGTTTTCTTAATTCAGAGCTGATGGCTTTAATTCTATCTGTTTCTTTGACCCTCAATTCTTCAGCATCTTTAATAATTGTTTCGCCATCTGCCTGGGTGGCTAATAAAGCCAGCAGAGGTATTTCATCGATTAATCTTGGGACTAGATCTCCAGAAATTTCTACTGCTTTGAGATTACTAGAAGTGACTTCAATATCGGCCAGTGGCTCACCAGAGCTAATTTTTTTATTTTTTATGGTGAGGTCTGCTCCCATCATCTCCAGTGCATCCAGGATACCGGTTCGGGTCTTGTTAATACCGACATCTTTGATTATGATTTTGCTATTTTCAGTGATTAGACCTGCAGCTATTATAAATGCTGCTGAAGATATATCTCCTGGGATCTTAATATCTAAAGGATCAATATTAATTTTATCTGAGCTATTTAATTTAATAGTGTTGCCATCAACTTCAATATCAACACCAGAGGCTTTAAGCATTTTCTCTGTATGATCCCTTGACTGGGCAGGCTCATTAACATATGTAATTCCTTCTGCAGATAGCCCTGCTAAAAGAATTGATGATTTGACCTGGGCACTGGCGACCGGACTGTCATAGTTAATGCTGTTTAGATTGCCTCCTTTAATGCTGAGGGGGGCCAAACCATTATTTCGGCTCCAGATATTAGCACCCATTTTAGTTAATGGAGTAATAATTCTATCCATTGGCCTTGAATTTAAAGAATTATCTCCAGCCAGCACTGAATAGAATGGCCTGCCTGCTAAAAGGCCAGAAAGTAAGCGCATGGTAGTTCCAGAATTGCCACAATCAAGGGTATCGTCTGGCTCTTTAAGGCCATCTAATCCATTTCCTTCAACTAGATAACTGCCAGAATCATCTCTGGTTATATCAACTCCTAGTTTTTTCATGATTTTTAATGTTGAAAGGCAGTCTTCGCCTTCCAGAAGACCTGAAATTCTGCTCTGGCCATTAGCAATCCCTGCTAACATTAAAGACCTGTGAGAGATTGATTTGTCACCAGGCACAGAAGCTTCAGAATCTATCCCTGTTTTATTTTCTACTTGTAATTTCATAAAAACCCTCCTAAATAAGAAAAAGCCCCCCTATAACAGGGCGACTTAAGTCGCGGTACCACCTATTTTTTAGATCTATAGATCATCTCTATGAGGAAGCAAACACTTCCCTATCGGATAACGACGATTGACGGCCATAGCTTACTGGTTTCAGCTGGCAGCTCAGGGGTGTATTTCAGCAGATGCTTACTTGGGGCCCTTCAAAGCTTTTAGTATACTAAATTGTTGAACTTAGTATAGCAGCCAATTATATATTTGTCAAGTAGTAAAATTTAAAATTTCAATTTTTTATTTTCTTTTGATAGTTCTATAAAGACGTGATGGAGCGATGCTTCTTCTGTCTGGATAGAAAGAATTGAGTAATTAGATTTTATTTCATCTATTAACCTTCCTGTCATTTCATAGTCTAGTGGCAAGTTGATTATTGCTGAATCATTCTTTCTTTCCAGGTTGGCGATCTCTGGTAAAAGAGATTCCAAACTAGCCGTTGACTGGTTCTTAAATTTAATTTTTATTTTAATATTTTTATTTCCATAATAGGATTTAAGTCGGGGAGGGGTTGTAATCGTTATGATCTCACCATTGTTGATAAAGGCTATTCGATCACAGAGCCGTTCGACTTCTTCCATGAAATGGGAGCTGAGAAAAACTGTCTTATTCTCTTTTTTAAACTGTTCTATGGCCTGGTGGATGATTTCGATTGAAGCTGGATCCAGCCCGCTTGTTGGTTCATCAAGGATTAAAAGATCTGGATCGGCTATAATTGCCCGGGCAATTAATAATCGCTGCTTCATTCCTTTAGAATAATTTTTAACATAGAGATCTCTAGCATCATTAAGATCGAAGAAATCTAAGAGCTGGTTAATTTTCTCAGGAGCTGTATTATAAAGACTGGAGAAGAATTCCAGGTTTTCCTGGCCAGTTAAATGTTTATAAAGATTATTTTCTTCAAAGACTACTCCGATTTTCTTTCTGATATTATTGTTTAACTCTGTGGAGTTTACTTTAAAAACTTGAGTGCTGCCAGAACTTGGCTTTAAAAGTCCTAGTAGAATCTTCATAGTTGTTGTTTTGCCAGCACCATTAGGGCCTAAAAAACCAAAGATTTCTCCCTGCTTTACTTTAAGATTGATGCCATTTAAAGCAGTGATATTTTTATATTCTTTTTTGAGATTATCAATTACAATTGGATGACTACTCAATTCCGGCACCAGGATCATCTTCTTCAATTACTGATCGATCCCAGATCAGATATAATTGACCGTCACTTTCAACTAGATAAGTTTCTGTATCGACATCTCGACTCCGATTGGAACCTAAAAAACGAAATTCCATTTTATATTCGACATTTGCTTCATAAGCCTTTTCATATTCTTCTTCAGAAAGGTATTTATTGAATTTTGATGGGAAAGTATCGATAGATTTTATTTCTATGATTTCAATTTCAGATAGCTCAAGCTGGTAGCGCTCTTTATTATCCTGTTGGAAATCAACATATTCTTCTTCAGTTAAATTTTCCTGAATACCAGGGTGGAGAAGTTGATATACTTCCTGGAATTCTCCCTTTTTATAATTATTATAGATAGAGCTGATAAAATCATTTAGATGCTCTGAAGCGTTTGATTCAGTCTGGATTTGCTCTGAGCCCTTTATCTCAGCCTGAATATTGCCAGTAGCTAAAAGAATAGTGGTAAAAACAATTAGAATTATTATGAGATTTTTAGTTAATTTTTTATTCATTATAATACACCTCTTTATATGAGTAGATGAGAACTGGTAATAGAATTAATGTAAAAAGCAAAAGAAAAATTAAATTGGTTAGAATATTACTTAATTGGAGTCCCCTAATAAAATAATAGGTTGGAGTTATTCTGCCTATAAATTCAAATGATGGCGAAAATGTTGCTAGTAGGCCTGGGAAAACTACTAAAAAATATATAATAGTGGCCAGGGAACGGGCAGAAGACTGACTTTTTGATTTTAAGCCAATTATAATACCTATTATATTAAAGACTAATGCGCCGGCTAATAATATTGGGATAGTTAGGAATAAACTACTTACAGTTAAGCTACTTTCAATAAATAAATTAAATATAAGAATTATGATTGCTGTTATTGAGGCCAAAATTGTACCGGAAATAATTTTGCTGCTTAAAAATAATTTATTTGAGATTGGTGCTATATAAATTCCTTCCAGGGTTTTATTATCTTTTTCTTCAGCAAGATCTCCAGACATAACAACTATTCCAATCATGGCTACTGTAATAGCCAGCCAGAGAGAGATAAGGTCATTAAAAGGTGATTGGTTATCAATTATTTCAATATTTAGTTCAAAGGGCATTGTATAATTCATTGACGAGATAATTATTTCATTGATATATCTTTCGATTATCAGCATTTCTGTTGGGTCAAGATTAGTGAGATAGAGTTTAAATTGATTATCAGATTGAAATTCTAGGATGCCATCAATTGTATTTAGGTCTTCCTGGGCTCTCTCTATATTTTGATATTCTATAAAATTTATTTCCTGATAATTAGGACTATCAATTTCAAGATTATTTTCAGTTATCAGAGCGATATTATATTCTATCTGAAAGAGGCCGGTCTCTATTAAGAGGAAAAAGATAGAGGCCAGTACTGGCAGGATAACCACAATTAGAATCGTTTTATTCCTAAAGAAATATAATAGATCTTTTTTAATTAAAGAAATGATTATTCTTAAATTAGCCATTGGATCACCCTGTAATAATAAATAATTTGAAGTCGAAAATAAAGATTTTTAACTGGAGCAAGCCGATTGTCCTGGAGTACTCCTGGAGAATAACTGTATATAATATTAAAAGAACAATAAAAAGGAGAGAATAACTCTCTCCTTTTTATCTGCGATTAAATTGAGGTTGAAATTATGGAGTAGTTCTATTTAGATAATAAATTACCAAAAAGACAACTAATGCAGCACCTAATAGTTCTAACATTTAAACCACTCCTTTCATAATTAATTGTCGTTATGCGGTTTGTTAGTATATAATTCGGGATAGCTCAAAAAATACCTTTAATTTATCAGATTTAATTCTTATCTAAATTTATTATACAATATTTTATAAAAAAATTCTAGTTTATTTTATTAATGGGGTTATTTTAGAAAGCCTACTTAATTAATATTTTTTTTGTTATATTAGAAGAAATAAATTTATAAGTGAGGTAAGGGTTAGTACTGGGTTGGTGCTGGGATGCTATTGTAGAAAAAGTAAATATAATATTTTTTTGAAATGCAGTAATTTTTAGAGGAGATTGAGTTTAAATATCTAATATATATAGTAAGATAAAAATAATATCAGGCCAGTTTCTTTAAAACTATTTGGAATGGAGTGATGATAATGCAAAAATTGCTAATTTTCGATGAAGTTTATGAGTTAATGAAAACTACAAAATACAAGTTAAGTTTTTATCAACTTTTTGACCTGATGGAACCTGAATTGGTGGAAAAGCAGATCCATTTCAATGATTTTCTCAATGCTGCGACAGAGTTTATCGATTTTGATAAAGTAATTCAGATTAAAAAAGATGGTAAAGAAAAAAAATATGTTCATGTTAAATTTGATGATAAAGAACATAGTTATTATATAAGAGAGAAGAGACTGGCTAATTATAAATTAAAAGATCTATATTATGATGTTTGTACTATTCTCAATTCCTGTCAGGAAATAATTCATGCCAATATTGATGGTTTTGAGGAATATTTAGAAGAAAATGATAATCTAGATTTAGATTTATCTGGAATGAGTGATTTATTTATGAAAAATCATCAACTCTTAAATAAGATTCAAAAATCAGATTTAGTTGATTTAGAATTGAAGACTGAAAATGAAGACCAATTAATTAATAGCTTGATTAAAAAAAGATAACTATATAATAAGTTTAATTTAATACCTTTATAGACTGCAGTTAAAAACTGCAGTCTATTTTCTTCAATTTGATTGATAAATAGAGTTTAAATGAAAGAAGAATTTATAATTTCGAAGGATTAATGGCTTGATGGTAGAAAATAATTAATATATATTATATAATATTATGGTAGAGACTTTATTTTATAATGATGATATCTGGAAGGTGAATAACTATAATGAAAATATTTAAACAGGCATTTATATTTAGTTTTATAATAATTTTGATTTTTAGTTTTTCATTGCTGGCTGAAGAGAATGTAGAAACTGAAGAATATTATGCTAACTGGGAAGATCATAGGATTGAACTTGTTGGGGAATTCTTTATAGTTGATGAATATTATTTTGATGAGGATTTTACTGAAGAGGAGAAAGAAGAATTTAGACTGAATGTATCCAGGCGACTTACTGATGATGTTATGCTAGAAAGATATCGCGATGAAGATATTGAGTTTTTAGATAATTATAGAGGTAGGGAAATTAATTTAGAAGAGATACTTGAAATTTCTGAAAGATTTACTGTGATTGGTTTTAGAGCTGAGAGAGGCTTTGAAAGAGATAATGCCCATGAAAAGGTTACGATTGATCTTAACGAAGTCGTAAATGTAGCTGAAGGCAGAATATTATCTGAGCCTAGATCATATACAATGTTAATTAGTAATATAGATTTACTTGATTACAGTAATGCAAGAGTTTTACCTAATGGTGAAGTCTTTGCTGCTTATATTTTGCCAGAGATAAATTCAGACTTTTTGACTGTAGAATTTAGATCAGTCTTTGCTAATTCTTTTATACCACTTAGAGCCACACTAGAACAGCGAGGTATTTCTCAGTGATATTAGGAAAAAACTTTTATGCCAGAGATGGTATTTCTCTGGCAAAGGACTTACTAGGTTGTTATCTGATTAAAGAGGTTGAGCAGGATAAGATAATTACAAAAATTGTGGAGACTGAAGCCTATATTGGACCAGAAGATAAGGCTTGCCATGCCTACAATAACAAAAGAACCAAAAGGACAGAAGTTATGTTTGGCCGGCCTGGTTTAGCTTATGTCTATTTAATATATGGTATCCACAATTGTTTTAATATCGTAGCAGGTAAAGAAGGGAAGCCGGAAGCAGTATTAATTCGGGCAGTTGAGCCTGTTTCAGGTATGAATTATATAAAAGATAATAGAGAAATTGGTAGCAGACCTGATATAGAATTAACTAATGGTCCTGGTAAATTAACTGAGGCTTTAGGAATAAATAGAGATTTTAACGGCTTATCTTTGACTGAAAGTAAAGAATTATATCTTACTAGTGGTGAAGATATTCCAGAATCGGAAATTAGATCCGGGCCTAGAATTAATATAGATTATGCTGAAGAATTCACAGAAAAAAGCTGGAGATTTTATATTAATTCAGATTTTATATCAGGCTAACAGAATGGAGCGATAAAATGTCAGATATAACTAATGACTATACTAGAAAACAAAGATACTACAATTACTTTAATAATACACCAATAGGTATTGCAATAATTAATGGTAGAGGGGATTTTTTAGAGGTTAATGAATCTATTATTAATACAATTGGATATAGTAGAAAAGAAATATTGAACAGGAATGTTCAGGATTTTAGTGTTGATTTGACAGATAATGCTATAAATATAGCTATAGAAAAAGCTATTATCTTTGATGAAAATGAAGTTGAAAGCAAAGTTAAGTGTAAAGATGGCTCGGTTCTTGATGTTGTAGTAAAATTAGTTTTAGTTTCAGATGGTGAGATATTATTGCAAATTAAAGATGTTACTCAGAAAAAACAGATTTCAAGGGCAGTTCATAAACAATGGGCTTACTTTAAAGAGTTATTTGATGGCTCAATTGAAGCAATTTCTCTTTTAGATGATAGCGGTAGAATAATAATGGTTAATAAGAGTTTTGAAGATGTCTTTGGTTATGAAGCAAAAGATATTGAAGGAAGATTTCTTGATAGAATAATAATTCCAGAGGCAAAAGAAGATGAAGCAATTAAAATGACTCAAAAGGTTATTGAGAATCAAGAAAAAGCAATTTTTGAAGGTAAAAGACAAAAATCTGATGGTGAATTAATTGATGTAGCTATTAAGAGTTTCCCAATTCTTCAAAATGATGAACTTTTAGGATTGTATGCTATTTATCAGGACATAACAGATAGGAAGAAAGAGGAAGAAAAAATTAAATACCTGTCATATCACGATCAGATGACAGGACTTTATAATAGAAGATATTTTGAAAATAAGCTTAAAGAAATTGATGAATCTGGAGTTATGCCAGTTAGTATTTTAGTGGCTGATTTAGATAAATTAAAACCTATTAATGATAAGCATGGTCATTTAGAAGGAGATAGATATATAAAAGCTGCAGCTAATGTTTTGAAGTCAATAACTAGAGATGACGATATTGTTTCTAGAATTGGTGGCGATGAATTTGCAATTATTTTGCCTAAAATGACCTGTCATGATGCTGAAATGATTACAAAAAGAATTAATAATGAATGTGAGAAAGATCGATGTTATGGTTTTAATATTGAAATTTCAATTGGCTGTGCAACAAAATGCGTCGAAAAGGAAAGTTTGATAGATGTATTTAAGATGGCTGATAAATCAATGTATAAAAACAAAGGTGATTCTGATAGAATATCTTACATTTAAAGGAGGCAGATTAATGTATAAAAAAAGAAATTATATTATAATGATTTTAATTTGTTTATTAATTTTGCTGCCTTTTAATTCTGAAATAGTTCTTGCTGAAAATAATGAACTTCAAGAGGTTACAGAAGAGCAGAAAATTGCTTTAGTTCTGGGGGGCGGAGCGGCCTGGGGTATTGCCCATATTGGAGTAATTGATGTTTTGGTAAGAGAAGGAATTGAGTTTGATATTATAACTGGTACTTCAGCAGGATCAATTATTGGGGCTTTTCATGCAGATGGATATTCTATAGATGAATTAGTTGATGAAATATCAACTCTCGGCTTCACTGATTTTTTATACCCTTCTTTTGATGGCCTTGGATTTTTTAGCTTGAATCGAATGGAAGAATATTTTAGTGAAAAATTATCTACAGAAAACATTGAAGATTTACCTATAGATTTTGCAATTTCAACTACTAATATTGATACTGGTGAGCCAGCAGTATTTTCAGAAGGACAACTGGCAAAATTAATTACTGCCAGTTCAGCTGTGCCTGTTATGTTTGGACCGGTAGAGTACGAAGACTACTGGCTTGCAGATGGTGGTTTAGTAGATAATTTACCAGTTGAGGCGGCAAAAGAACTTGGTGCTAATATTATAATTGCAGTTGATGTTGGAGGCAATTTCCGTTTTACCAGAAGACCGGAGGGAAGAATTGAGTATGGCAATAGAATCTTTAATATTATGAGACAGGCAAGTTATTCGCCAGAGGGTGTAGATATTTTAATTTCTCCAGAATTAGATAATTTTAGTGGAACTGATTTTGATAATTATTCAGAGATAATTGGAGTTGGACAGAAAGCAGCAGAAGAGAAACTACCTGAGATTAAAAAACTACTGGGAATTGAACCAATCGATTAAAAAAGTATTGACTTTATCTGGATGGCTTTCCATTGGAAAATGGGAAGCTTTTTCTATATATATAAGCTTTGAATTGTCATTAATACTTTTCAATCTTTGCCCTTCCTCAGGCGGTGTTGATATGCTATTATCGTTCTCTCCCCAGATTAATAGTATAGGAACATTAATATCTGCGAAATCTGATTCTGGTAGGTCTTGATATGTGATTGCAATATCTAATAATACTTCTTCAGTTCCTGGGATTTGCAAAGGCTCTAAAAGCATATCGATATTGTCATCTATAGGTTTTTCTCCATAAATAAAGGTTAATAATCTTTCAAATATCGGTTCATTAAATATAATATTTCTGATTATAGGTTTTGCTATTTCCTGAATTAATTCTATCCTTAATAGATTATTATCAAATCTTTCCTCAATATTTAAGGCACCTGCAATCAGTATTAATGAATTGACCCGGGATTGATTATAGTTAGTAGTAGCTGCCGCTATGCCTCCACCATAAGAGTGACCTATTAGATGCCAATTTTGATTCTGATCTACGATACTTTCTGATTCTAATCTGGTTAAGAAATTCCAGATTCTTTCGGCATGCTTTAGCTGGGAATGATTTAAACCAGGTTTTCTTTCAGTATAGCCAAAACCAGGTAGGTCTAAGGAGATTATTTGATAGCCGGCATTCTTTAAATCATTAACATTATTTCTCCAGGAATAGGTTGAACCTGCAAAACCATGTAGCAATAATACTTTACCTTTAATCTCGCCTTCAGGCTGCCAGATACGATAGTGGTATCTAATATTATAAACTTCTATGAATCGGCTATCAGGGAATGGCTTTGAATTAATATTATTAGAATTAGCATATATATGTTGATTTAAAAATATAGAGCAAAGAATTAGTATAAATGCAATTATTAGAAATTTTTTGTTTCTCATTATAATCACCTTTATTAATTTTAGTTAATTATACTTCTTTATTTCTATAATATCAATCATATTCGGTGATAAATAAAAGGTAAATATAGATTTATCTAGAATTAGTAAATTAAGAATTAAAAATTTGAAATACTGGAGGTAATTAATTGTGGACCTAAACCTAGTATTAGCTGGAGAAGCAGGTCAGGGTTTAAAGACGTTAGAAGCTCTGGTTGGTAAGGCTTTATTTAGAGCAGGTTTTAATATATTTAGCAATAAAGATTATATGTCTAGAGTTCGTGGTGGACACAATTTTATGTCGCTAAGATTTGGTAGTGAGCCTGTTCATGCTCCTAAAAAAGAGATAGATATTTTAGTTGCTTTAAATGATGAGAGTATTGAGAAGCATCAGCATAAAGTTCATGAGAATGGTTTTATTCTTTATGATGGCAAATTTGATGATTCCAGATTTATAGATATTTATGCCAGTGAGATGGCTAAGAGAATAAATCCAAAAGCTAAAAATTCTGTTTACGCTGGAGCAGTCTGGAAACTTCTTGATTTACCAATTGGAATACTGAATGATCTATTTGGCGATAAGTTTTCTGATGATGATATAATTTATGATAATCAGCAATTATTTGAAGTCGGTTATAATGCTATAGATGATGGTAAACAGATAAATTACAATAAATCTATACTTGATGACTCAAATAGAGAAGAAATTTATATTAATGGTAATCAGGCAATTGGCCTCGGAGCTACTGCTGCAGGGGTTAAATTTTATTCTGCATATCCGATGACTCCATCAACAGGGATATTAAATTTTATGGCCCAGAACCAAAAGGAGTTTGGAATTGCAGTTGAACAGGCTGAAGATGAGATTGGGGCAATTAATATGGCCCTCGGAGCTTCATATTCAGGGGTTAGAGCTATGACCGGTTCATCTGGAGGCGGTTTTTCTTTGATGGTCGAGGCCCTTGGATATGCAGGGGTAGGTGAGATTCCTCTAGTTATAGCTGAGGTTCAGAGACCAGGTCCAGCAACAGGCTTACCCACCAGGACTGGCCAGGCAGATTTATTATTTGCTATAAATGCATCCCAGGATGAGTTTCCTTTAATAGTGCTTGCTCCTATCAGTCAGGAAGAGGCATTTTATCAAACATTTAGAGCCTTTAATTTAGCAGATAAATATCAATTACCAGTAATTATTTTAAGCGACCAGTTTCTAGCGGATTCTTCTAAAAATATTCCTAAATATAATATTGAAAATCTAAAAGTTGAGCGTAATTTTGTTGATGATAATAAAGTTTCTGCCAATGAATATAAAAGGTATTTGTTTACAGAGGACGGGATATCTCCAAGGGCATATCCTGGTCAGTTAAATGACAATGTTGTCTTAGTTGACAGCCATGAGCATGATGAAAATGGCTTTGTAACTGAAGATATTGATTTAAGAAATAAGATGATGGCAAAAAGGTTTAAAAAGCTTGAAAAATTCATTTCGGAAGATTTAAAAGAACCAGAATATATTGGGCCTGAAAAGCCTGATAATCTAATTGTCTCCTGGGGCTCAACTACAGGACCTTTAAAAGAAACTATAAAAATTATTGAAGAAAAAGATCATAACATCGGCGTTCTAATATTTAATGATATCTGGCCTTTGCCGGCAGCTAAACTGAAATCTCTGGCCGATAAAGTGGAAAAGATTATTTCTGTTGAGGCTAATTATTCAGGACAACTTGCTAAATTAATTCAACAGGAGACAGCAATTAAAATTGATCATAAGATATTAAAGTATGACGGTCGTCCCTTTACAGCAAAAGAAATTGCTGAAAGATATATTAATGAGGTGATAAATCATGGCTAAAACAGATATTTATGAACCGGATAGAAATACTACCTGGTGCCCAGGTTGTGGAAATTTTCCACTTAGAAAAGCTCTGGCTGAATCTCTTGCAGGGCTTGATTTAAAGCCAGAAAATGTTGCAGTAATAACCGGAATAGGTCAGGCAGCAAAATTGCCCCATTATTTTCGGACTAATGGATATAATGGCTTACATGGCAGAGCTCTTCCGCCTGCTTTGGCTGCAAAATTAAGTAATCCAGAGTTGACTGTGATTGCTGCCACAGGAGATGGTGATGGTTATGGAGAAGGTGGTAATCATTTGATTCATACGATTAGAAGAAATCCAGATATAGCTCATTTTGTGCATAATAATCAGATTTATGGGCTTACCAAGGGCCAGGCTTCTCCAACAACTCATCCTGGGATTAAGACTGAGGTGCAGCCAGATGGTGTCACATCTGAACCCTTTAATCCAATTAGCTTTGCTGTTGGAATGGGAGCAAGCTTTATTGCCAGAAGTTTTGTAGGAGATAGAGATCATCTAGTGAAGATGATGCAGGCTGCCATAAAGCATAAAGGTTATGCTTTATTAGATATACTCCAGCCCTGTGTAACTTTTAATAAGGTTAATACTTATCAATGGTACAGCGAGAGGGTTTATCAATTAGAAGATGATTATGATAATACCAACATTAATGCTGCTTTTAAGAAATCAAGAGAGTGGGGAGATCAGATTCCGATAGGAATTATTTATCAGCAAGAGAGAGCTATTTTTAGAGAAAATTTTCCTCATTTGAGCGATAAAATTGATATAGATGGACCGGGTAAAGATAAAGTTGAAAATCTTATTGATAATTTTTCATAATTGGGAGTGATAAGATGGATCCCTGGAAAGTAATAGTTGAGATGTTTAAGGTTCAGGGTATAGAATATGTTTTTGGCCTTGGCGATACCTTTATAAATATGTATGCAGATGAAATAGATGGTATTGAAGCTATTAATCTCCGCCATGAAAGTTCCACTCCTTTTATGGCTATGGCTTATAGCAGATTAACAGGTAATGTGGGTATTTGTTCAGGAGCTCCAGGTCCAGGTGTTGCTAATCTGATTCCAGGAGTATTAGAAGCCTATTCTGGTTCAATTCCTCTGGTGATTCCCTGTCTTTCTGCTAGCAGAGAGACAAAAGGAAGAGGTGAGTTTCAGGAAGCTGATCAGGTCAAAATGATGGAACCAGTTACTAAATGGGCGGTCCAGGTACCTTCGGCTGAGAGAATTCCCTGGTTTTTAAAAGAAGCTTTCAAAATAGCCCAATCTGGAAGGCCAGGACCTGTATATCTTGATGTTCCAGCCGATGTTGCAGGGGATGGTCCATTAGCTAAAAATGAAGAGTATGATATTGATTATCCAAAAGAATTTACTAAAATAGAGCCTTTTAAGCCTATGGCTTCAATAGAGAATATTAAAGAGGCTAAGAGTAAAATAATGAAAGCAGAAAAACCTGTAATTATTGCAGGTAATGGTGCAATTTTATCTCGGGCCTTTGAAGAGTTTGCAAACCTAATTGAAAACGCTGAGATTCCATTTTTAACAACGCCAGGAGGTAGAGGAATATATCCTGAAAATAGTCAGTTAGCTCTTGGAGTATCCGGCCGTTATCGGTCAGAACCAGGCAGAAAATATTATCAGATGTCAGATCTAGTTATTATAATTGGAAGTAGCAATGAAGCTTTCCAGACAGGTTGGTGGGAGCATTTGCCTGAGAATGCTGAGATTATTCAGTTTGATATTGATTTGACTCTTCCAGGAAGGGCAGGGAAAGCCTGGGAACCAGATTTGTTTTTACCTGGAGATATTAAAAATAATTTAAGAGAATTAAATAGATTAATCGCTGAATCAGATATAGATAAGGATTTAAGCCAGAGTAGAATTAATATAGTAAAAGATTTAAAGTTTGATTATTTTAAAAGAGTTGAAAAAGACATAGCAATGGATGCAAAAAACTTAAGGGCAAGAGAAGTTATCTATAAAGCCTGTCAGTTTTTTAAAAATAATACCATTTTAGTCAATGAAAATGGAGGGCAGGATACCTGGTCATATAGTTATCCCTATTATCAAGTAAATAGTATTCTTGGTAATATTCCTGTTGCAGAACAGACCTGTATGGGAATGGGGGTAGTAGGAGCTATTGGAGCTAAACTAACAAGCCCAGACCGTCCAGTACTCTCGATATGTGGTGATGGTGCTTTCCAGATGTATCTTCAGGAAATGGCTACTGCCTGCCAATATAATTTAGGTTTAACATGGTTGGTTTTAAATAATAATGGCCTTGGTTGGATTCGTTCAAAACAAAAAAGTGCTGATATTGATACAGAGACAACTAATTTTAAAAGCCAGCCTGATATAACAAAAGTAGCGGAAGCCTATGGTTGTCATGCTAAAACTATTAAGAAGAGCGAAGATATTATTCCTGCTTTACAAGCTGCAGTTTCTGCTAATGAAAAAAATATACCGACAGTTTTAAATTGTGAAATTGAATATTGGCCAAATATGGAGCATTTAGACGATAAATTAGAACTGTAAAACAGGAGATTAGTAGGGCAGGATAAATTTGATTTATCGATAATAATATAAATATAGCTGTTAATAAATAGGCCAGCAGGGGGTAATTATATGACTAAAATTAATACAAATGATACCCGGAGGAAAAATGTTAGGGTAGATGAAATTGAACCAGGCATGAAAATAGCAGGAGATATAGAATTTGATTTTGGGGGGATTTTAATTCCTGCTGGAACAATATTAGATAAGAGAAAGATTAATAAGTTAAAAAAATTAGGTACTAAGTACGTTTATATTTTTGACGAAGATGCTAACTCTATTAAAGAAAATTATGATAGAATTAGCAATACTGTTGAGAACTATAATAAAAGTTTGAGTAAAGCAGGTCGTTTATATAAGAGGTTTAGAAATGAAGAGAAAATAGAATACGAAGAAATAAAAGAATTAACTTTCGAAGTTACAACCCTGGGAGACGACCAGGATATGATAGATCTTTTGACCAAGGTTAAAAATAGAGACCCAGATTTGTTTTCTCATTCTGTTAATGTAGGTATACTGGCTACATTATTTGGAGAATGGCTTGGACTTGAAGAAGAAAGGAGTCATCATTTAACTCAATCTGGTTTACTTCATGATGTTGGTAAATTACAGATTCCTGATGAAATACTTGAAAAACCAGGTGCTTTAACTGAAGAAGAAGAGGATATTTTAAATGATCATCCAGTATTTGGATTTAAGATGACTGAAAAAATTGATGGGATGACTAAAGAAATTGCTAGAGGGGTATTAAGCCATCATGAGAATTATAATGGAACCGGATATCCTCTAGGCACAAAAGGTAAGAGCATACCTCTTTTTGGAAGAGTTCTTGCTATAGTTAATCAGTTTGACATTTTAATATCTGGTTACAATGATCAGACCAGAATATCACCATTTCAAGCAATTAAAATATTCCGGGAAGAGAGTTTTGGCGTTTTTGATTATGAACTCTTAACAACTTTTCTAGATAAGATTCCATATTATTTTATTAATGAAAAAGTTGTGCTGTCAGATGGCCGGGAAGCAAAAGTTGTATTTATAAATCCTAAAAATCCTGACAAGCCAATTATAGAGGTAGATGATAATTATATAGACCTTTATAATAACGAAGATATAAATATAATAAGATTGCTCCAGTCAAGTTCAAAAGAGCTGGAATTAAACAATAATTAATCATATAAAGGAGGCAAGATAATGGCTAAATGTAGAAACTGTCATGGAGATGGTGTAGTTGATTGTGCGAAATGCAGGGGCGAAGGTGAATTTAAAACAGGCAAGAATAAAGGAAGTATTACCTGTCCTAATTGTAAGGGGTCCGGGGATGTCAAATGTTCTGTCTGTAATGGAACTGGATTTAGTAAATAATAATTAAGTAACCTTACTTAGGCTCTGGCTTCTGTCAGAGCCTCTTTTTGCTTTAGATGGTAAAAATAGATAATACCAGCTGTTATTGAAATAAAGCTTCCAATCAAATAAAGACTGGCTCCACCTAAAAGATCATAAACTATTCCTCCGAGTAAACTACCTGCAACTGTACTAAGAGCTATAGTTGAGGCATAGAGGTTCTGGCCTGTCGCCTGGAAATCAATGCCTACAAGTTTTGAGATATGTCTAACTGCAGTCACATGAAATAAAGCAAAGGTTAAACTATGTAAAAGCTGGGTTAATATTAATACAGTTATGAATGGGAAAAATCCAATTAGTGCCCAGCGGATTGAAAAGCTGATTGCTGAAATTAATAAGATAGATTTTAAATCAAACTTTTGAAAGAAAAATGGCGACTTTTGAAAGACGATTAATTCACTACCAGCTCCAATCAGGAGTGCTATTCCAAGTAGAGTTTCCCCGCCTCCTTGAGCTTTAAAAAATATTGGATAGTAAGTAAAGTTAGCTATTAATGGCATCTGGATAAAAAAAGTGAAAAGCAAGAATTTAAATAACTTTTGATTTTTTAAGATTAACTTAAAATCAGTTATTCGGGCAATTTTAACAGAACGGCCGCCCTTGGGTAATTTAAAAACATTGATTAAAGCAATTATCATTACCACTGCACCTAAAAAGAAAATATTTCTAGCGGCAGTTTTTTCAATCATAAAACCTACAGGGGTAACTGCTAACATATAACCGATCGATCCCCAGCTTCTGAAACGTCCATACTGATCAGAATTATCTTTTAAGTGGTTTAAAACTAATGCATCAGATAATGAAACAATAGGAGCTTCAAAAAATATAAATAAAATATAGATGATAAAAATAATCCAGTAAATTTCAGTCTGTGGAAATGCAAAGAGTGTTAAAATTGTGCCACCAACGGCAAGTTTTAAAACCTGCTTCGTAGCTCCAAAATAATCAGCTGCAATTCCCCAGATAGGTAAAATTAAAATAGAAATAGCCCTTGCTGTTGAGACCATATAACCTATTTGACTGGCTGAAATACCAATTCCATCAAGATAAATATTTCCATAAGAAATAACGGCTATATATAAATAATAGATAAGGAAGAAAGATTTAAATAATATTTTAATCAAGCCTTTCTAATTAAAATTAATTATTAAAGATATTAAAGTAATTATAATAGAGAATATATAATAAATCAAGAAAAACCCACCTCTCAGATAAGAGGTGGGCCCCACATTCTTAAATTAATATTGTTAAACTAATCAAATTTATATAGCAATGGCAGTATTATCTATTGCTAAATACTGGTCGGCTTCAAAATTAAATTCAAACCCGAAGTCATCTTCGACTGGATCTTCATCCATTTCGTCTAATTCTTCTAGCTCTTCCTCATCAACACCACAGGCGGCAGCTGAAAATACAACTAATGTTAACACTAATCCTAATATGATGGCTTTTTTCATTTTAGTCATCTTTAACATTTTAAGCCCCTCCCTATTTTCAAGATTATTTCATCTTAACTTATTTAAAGTATACCGGGAGGATGTGATGAAATTGTGCACAATAATTAAGATAATATTTAATTCATTATGATACAATTATAAATTGTATATTAGCAAATTTAGTCAGAAGCTAGATTATCAAAATAGCCCTGAATTAAAACAACTGGTGTTCCTTTATCACCACTACCGCTAATTAAATCAGATAAACTCCCTAAAAGATCAGTTAACTGTCTTGGAGTTGTTCCCTGGGCTCTAATATTGCCAACTAGATCGTTATCTTTGCCGCCAATTTCATCTTTCATTGCATTTAGCAGTTCTTCACCTTCCAGACCCTTTAAATCATTATCAGCTAGATATTTTAGTTTAACTTCATTTGGAGTTCCTTCTAGGCCGTTAGTATATCCTGGGGAGACAACAGGATCTGCTAACTCCCATATCTTGCCGGTAGGATCTTTATAAGCACCATCACCATATACCATTACTTCAACTTCAGCACCTGTTTCGTTATGTATATTTTGCTGAACCTGATTTACAAAATGATCTACATTTCTTGGGAATAATTTTAATCTTTCATCAGTAGCTTTATTAGAACCAAGAAGGCCATAATCTTTATTATAACCTCTGTTATCTACCTGCTGATTACAGATGTCATCAAGCCCAATAACTTTTGTGTTTTCAGAATTTCTTAAAATGGCTTTAGTTTCATCTCTGGTATGGATATCAGCAGCTATTACTTCACTGGTATGGTTTAAGATAATAGCTGGGTTATTGGCTAAAACAAACTTAATATTAGCATCGCTTTCAGATTGAATTATTTTTTTATATAATTTTAAATAATTGATACCTGTATATGGATGCTTATAATCTGAAAAGTTATTTAAATAATCTTCTTCAGATAAAACATCACTATAAGGGTTTATATTTAATTCCCTTAATTTTGCTGGATCAAATAAAGGATTGCCAACTTCATCTCTGGGATAACTTAACTGCATGTAGATATCAAAACCAGCTCTGGCTATACCCTTTAGTATCATAGAAAATCTATTTCTACTTAAAATTGGAAATACAACCCCAATACCATCTTTTCCTGAAAAATTCTTCTTGATTTCATTTGCAATATCATCAACAGTAATATAATTACCCTGAGATCTGGCCAGGATTGATTCAGTTACTGCAATAACATCTTTATCTTTAAATTCAAAACCAGTCTCTTTTTGAGCAGAAAGTAGGGAGTCAACAACGATTTCAACTAAGTTATCTCCTTCTTTAATTATAGGCGTTCTAATTCCTCTGGCTATAGTTCCTGTAGTTCTCACAAACAATCATCTCCTAGAATTTATAGTTGTTCAGTTTCAAAATCAGTATTTTCAAATCGCCTCCGTAAATATTATACATTAAATAAATATAAGTTTAAAGAGAAAGATTTTCAATATATTATTGTAATAAAGTTTA
Organism: uncultured Halanaerobiaceae bacterium; assembly: GCA_964405365.1. Taxonomy (GTDB): domain Bacteria; phylum Bacillota; class Halanaerobiia; order Halanaerobiales; family Halarsenatibacteraceae; genus Halonatronomonas. Next base: position 5,642 of record CAYONR010000005.1, on the reverse strand, counting down.
ATCTGTTATAAAATACTGAGTAGTATGAAAGAATTAGTGGTGATATTTATGGAGAATGCTAATAAAAATAAAAATAAAAAAGTTAATTATAAGAGGCTTTTAAAATTTTTTGTGCCCCTGGCTGTAACTCCTTTCTTTATAACTTCAATACATACCTTAATGAATGCAGCAATAGCCAGACTCCCATATCCTGAGCTAAGTATAGCAGTTTTTACAATAGTAAAAGGTATTTCTAATGCTGTAAAAGCACCAACCAGAATGTTTATGCAGATATCAGTTTCAATGGTAGATAGCAGAAAGAGTTATATAACTGCTTCAAAATTGGTCTGGTTATTATCAGGATTATTCTTTATTACACTGGTTATTTTAGGTTATACTCCAATCGGTGGGTGGTTTCTAAAAAGGATTATGGGATTAGCAGACCCAGATACAATTAGATTTACTTTATTAGGCTTAAGAATTACAGCATTCTTACCCCTGGTTGAAACTTTAAGAAATTTCCATAGAGGTCTCGTAATCAGTCATGAAAGAACCAGAATAGTTACTGCTGGAACTGCTGTTAGACTTCTGGCAATCTCTATCTTCTTATTTATGGCAGTAAGACTCCAATTATTTTCAGGAGTAGTAACAGCAAGTCTGGCCTGGACATTAGGAATTGGAATTGAGGCATTAGTAGTCCTGTTTGGAGTAATATATTATTATAAATCTCCAATCAGAGCAGCAGAATTATTGCCAGTTAAAAATGAAACTGTACTTAAAATAAGTCACATTTTAAGCTTTTTTATTCCGCTTGCAGCTATGCGTTATCTAAGGTCTTTTATTCAGCCATTAATCCAGAGTGGGATAGCTAGAAGTCAGGCAGATCCGACCCTGGCTTTAGCGGCATTTGGGGTAGCCTATGGTCTTATGATGATAATAGTAGAAACGATGAGAAACCTCCATCAATGTTCATTGGTTTATGTTAAGCCGAAAAGCGATACAGAGATAGAAAAAGAAAACTGGCAGACTGTTAAAAACTTCTGTCTCGCAACAGGCATCATATTAACGGTAGTCAGCTTTATAATAGCCCTTTCTCCAATTGGATATTATATACTCCGGTATATTATTGGTGTTTCAGAAGAAGTAGCGAGTCTTGGAAGGTATGTTTTGATTTCGTTAAGTTTTCTTCCTTTCATAAGAGCTGTCAGAGAAGTATACTGGGGTCAATTAATGAATAAGAAGACAACCAGGTTGATTGGCTATGGAAAAGCAGTTAATTTTGCTTCAGTATTGCTTTCTCTTTTTATTCTAATTATTCCTTTAAATTTGGCTGTAATTATTTCGCCAGCGATTATTGGAGCTGTTTCATTTAGTATTGGTCAAGGGGCCGAAACTCTTCTAATCTGGAAATATGCCAGATTGGAATATTAGGGGGGCATAAATATGTCAGATAATATTTTATTTTATAAACAATCTGATTATAATATTGAAGAGCTAGAAACTATAATAGAAAATATTTTTGGAGAAAATCAACTAATTGATAAATTAGATGGAAAGAAAGTTCTCCTAAAGGTGAATCTATTGATGGGTAAATCACCTGATGAAGCTATAACAACCAATCCAGATTTTGTAATAGCTGTAGCCAGAACTATTATAAAACATGGCGGCCAGCCATATCTTGCAGACAGCCCAGGTGGCCCTTTTAATAATACAGCATTAAAGTTTGCATATTCAAAGAGCGGATACACGAAAGCAGCTGAAGCTGGTGAATATGAGTTAAATTATAATACAGAATATTTCAATGTAGATAGTCCAGAGGGGTATAGGGCAAAATCTTTTAAAATCTGTAGTTTTGTCCATGAAGCAGATTTAATTATTAATCTGCCTAAGTTGAAAACCCATGGGCTTACACTTTATACAGGTGCCATAAAAAACTTATTTGGCCTGGTTCCAGGGATTATTAAAGCAGAATATCATCTAAAACTTCAGAAGATTAATGATTTTTGTCATATGTTATTAGATCTCCATGAAACAATAACCCCTGATTTAACTATTATGGACGGAATAATGGGTATGGAGGGCGATGGACCTTCTAGCGGCAATCCCAGGAAGTTTAATACTGTTATTGCTTCCAGGAATGCAGTTTATTTGGATCTAATAGTGTCGTATCTTCTAAGGAAAGATAAATATAAAAAAGATCCCTGGCCTGAAGCTATAAAAGATAGAGGAGTTCCTATAGATTTTGATCAAGAAATTATACCTGACTGGGTCAAAGAAAACTTTATTGATGTAAAAACTCCAAAAGTAGATAAAACATCTAATTTAGTTAATAGTCGCCTACCTGATTCTATTGGCAAATTGATTGATAAATTTGTAAGGCCTAAACCAGTTGTACTTGATAATTGTATTGCCTGTGGAATTTGTGCTAAAAATTGTCCAGCAAAGGTAATAACAATAGAAGATAAAGCAGAGATTGATTTATCTGATTGTATCCGTTGTTTTTGCTGCCAGGAACTCTGTCCCCATAATGCAATAGAAATTAAATATCCCTTATTAGGAAAACTACTCTTTTAGTTAGTTCCTAAACTGTTGCAACAAATAGCAATAAACTACTACTATTTTGCAGGAACTTTTCAACTTTACTTGAATTATATTAATGATGGTTTTAATTAAGCCTTCAGGGAGGTTTTTAGATGTTTAATCAGGATACCTTAATAAATAGCGAAATAAAAGATAAAATAATTAAAGAAAATTTACTTGATTCCCTGCCTGATCCTTTATTTATTATTGATAAAGAAGGAAATATTGTTGATTGCTTTGTTGGAAGTCCTGACGATTTAAAGATTCCTATAGAAAATTTATATGGTAATAATATTAAATCTCTTTTATCTAAAGAAAAGTATGAAGAAGCAATGAATTTAATAGAGAAGATAATAAAAAATAAAGATAAAGATAAAGACAATTTTTATAAATTCGATTTTAAAATCAAGCAGAGTAATATAATCGATTACTATGAAAGTAATCTACTCCACTATATTGATGATAAAGTAATAGCAGTAGTGAGAAATATTACTAAATTAAAAGAAACTGAAAAAGAACTAAAGAAACAGAAAAATCTCTATCAAAAAATATTTAATTTGGCTCCAGTTGGAATTTTACTGGCAGACAATGATGCTAATATTATAGATGTTAATCAAAATTTGGCTGAGATAAAAAAAATCCCCCCAAAAGAATTAATAGGCACAAATGTTTTAGATAGTCTTGTTGATGAAAAAAATATAGATGTTTTTAGAAATAATATTGAAAGAATATTGAATGGTGAAACAATTAATGCTGAAATTAAAGATAAAGATAGTCAGGGCAATGAGATTTTTATTCATTTAATTGAAACTGCGATTAATCTTGAAGATAATGAGCAGGGTTATATTTCTCTTCAGACTGATATAACTGAAAGAAAAAAAAGGGAAACAGTTTTAAAGTTTAATAAATATCTTATTCAGAATGCAGCTATTGCTATTTTAAGAATTAATCCAGATGGTGTCATTGAAAACTTAAATAAAAAAGCTGTTAAGCTTCTAGAATATTCGAAAGAAGATCTAATCGGCAAAAAAATTTCTAAAATAACTACTCAATTAAATGAAAGTGATTTAAAAGAAAACTGGGAAATTATAAAAAAAAGAAAGATTATTAAAGTTGAAACAGATATAATAACTTCAGAGGAAAATATAATTCCTGTAGAACTTACTAGCCATTATATGAATTATAAAGGTAGTGAATATGAGATAGCATATCTCCAAAATATTTCAGATAGAGTAGTTGCAGAAGAGAAATTAGTTAAACAGAAAAATATTGTTAAGAAACTTCATCAAACAGCACTAAAGCTTAGCCAGTGTGAAAATGAAGAACATATTTTAGTTGATACAATTGAAGCAGCTGAGAATATTCTTGATTTTAATATCTGTGATATAAGTTTAGTCGAAGATGATAAAATAGTAACAGAGATAACTTCAGATGCAGTTGCCGTTCATAAAAACCTGACTATTCCAATTACTAAAGGGCTGGCAGGGAAAACTTATCGCCAGAAAAAAAGTTTTCTTGTTAATGATTTAAATAAAGATAAAGATGCAGCCCCAGTCAGTCCTGATTTTCAATCTGCAATTAGTATACCAATTAAAGATTTTGGAGTTTTTCAGGCAGTAGCAACTGAGAAAGAAGCTTTTAATGAAGAGGATTTAGAATTAGCTGAGATTTTAATTTCTCACATGGCAACGGCATTGGAGCAGGTCAGGTATAAAGAAGAGATAGAATATAAAAGTTTTCATGACGAATTAACTGACACTTATAATAGAAGATTTTTTGAGGAAGAATTAGATAGAATAGATACTGAGCGGCAGTTACCAATCTCACTTATTATGTCAGACCTTAATGGCCTAAAAATAATTAATGATAGTCACGGTCATGAATTAGGAGATAGATTACTCCAGAAAGCAGCTGAAATAATTAAAGATTCTTTAAGATCAGAAGATATTTTAGCAAGATTTGGTGGTGATGAGTTTGCTGTTTTACTTCCATCAACTTCTAAAGCAGAAGCTGAAAAAATAGTAGAAAGAATTAAAAATAAATGCCAGAAGACTCTAGATAATAAATTACCGATTTCTCTAGGAGTAGGAGTAGCTACAAAAGAGGATTTAGAAGAGGAGATTACCCAGACATTAAAAAGAGCAGATAATAATATGTACCAGAATAAACTTTTATCCAGCCGGAGCACTAAAAATAAGATAGTATCCAGTCTTTTAAATACATTACGGACTAAAAGTGATGAAACAGAAGAACATAGTGAGAGAATGATAGAACTATCTGAAAGATTAGGGAAAAAATTAGGTTTATCAGGTTCTGAACTTAATAAATTATCACTTCTAGCCAGTCTCCATGATATCGGTAAAACTTCAATTAGTGAAGAAATTTTAAATAAACCTGGTAGTCTGACTGAAGAAGAGTGGGAAATAATTCGGGAACATCCTGCAAGAGGTTATCGAATTGCAACTGCAACTGAAGAATTTGCTATTATAGCCAGAGAAATTCTCTGTCATCATGAGCGCTGGGACGGCAAGGGGTATCCAAATCAGCTTAAAGGAGAAGATATTCCATACCTATCAAGGATTATATCTATAGTAGATGCTTATGATGTAATGACCAATGAAAGACCTTATAGCAAGGCTATTTCAGAAGAAGAGGCATTACAGGAAATCAAATCAGAAACAGGTAGCCAGTTTGATCCTGAGCTTGCTGCTAAATTTCTTGAAATTTTAGTTTAATTCATTAAAAAACCAGGTGCCAGTTAACAATATGCTGGCTCCTGGTTTTTGTATGTCAGACTTATACCCAACAGTTACCACCTCCGTTAACATCCACTCTTTATATTGAAACTATATTTTAGTTTGATGCAGGAAATTATAATATTTTAAAGAATACATATAATATAGTATATGACGATTTAATTTCTTTTTAAAGTAGAGGGATTTGCAATGTTAGATAAAATAATTCGACTTCAAAATACAATCGAAGAGCAGGAACTACTGCTTGATAATATTGATTTGCTTGTCTGGTATCTTCTTTCTCCAGATAAAATTGGGCTTGTCAATAAAAAATTTGCAGAATTTTTT
>CAYONR010000004.1:0-27923 GCA_964405365.1 uncultured Halanaerobiaceae bacterium | reverse complement strand
CAACCTGACCTATCTGTTGGTTAATTCCATTAGTATAATTTCCTGTAACAATCCCACGATTATCTATGCCAAAGGAATCAAGAAAACCATACTCATAACCATCTTCAGCAGAGCCATCTATGCTGAACTCACCAGCTGATTGAGACAACCTTGAAAAATCAAGTTCAACTAGCTGGCCATCAGCAGCTCCTCCCCCAGGATCAAACTCAAGAGTATTATTCCCAGAATCAAAACGCCCATCACTATCAAAAACTAAATTTTCATCAGGATCTCCTAAGCTACCATCAAATTCACCTGGGTCTTTTCCATTTATAGAGACTAAACTAACTTCCCAATCATTATCTCCTTCTTTTTCTAGGTTCAATTCAACTGTATGGCTGGCTCCAAGACTATCATAAACCTCAACAGTTGTAGTTCTCTCAGTATCATCTTCTGCCCGAGAATCTAAATTACCAGTAAACCTGGCACTTGAAGTGGCCTGCCCAGTTATACTATCTCCAATAGGAATTTCCAAGTCACTAACAGGATCATTTGTGTTAATATTACCATCATTATCAGCCATCCAACCTTGAACTTTATATCCATTGCTTGAACTAACAAGTGAACCATTAGAATCAACAGTGAAATTACCAGCTCTTGTATAAAAGTCCTGTTGTCCATCATTAATTCTAAAAAAACCATCACCATCTATGGCAAGATCAGTACCTACCCCTGTAGATTCTAGGCTACCCTGAGTCTGGATAGTATCAATACTGGCAAGATCTACCCCTAAACCAATTTGTTGGGGGTTTATACCTCCTCTATTATCCTGAGGTGCCTGAGCCCCCTGTAAAGTCTGATTCATCATTTCAGAAAAAGTAACCCGACTACCTTTAAAACCAACTGTATTAACATTTGCTATATTATTACCAACTACATCCATCCTGGTCTGATGATTTTTAAGACCAGAAACACCTGCGAACATTGAACGCATCATAAAAAAAATCTACCTCCTTATTAGTTTCCGGTGAAGATAACAATCAGTTATCTTCTTGAGCTCCCATAAGAGGTCCAGCTCTTTCCGGGTGATTCACTATTTACATAAATACTGCACTATCAATATTTGTAAATACATTCTCTTTGACATTCTGATCATCAATCGCTGTAATCACTGTATTATTCTCAACACTAACAACATATGCTACACCATCAACCATTATTAAAGAGTCTTTTGAACCTTTATCAGCTGCCTTTTCAAGTCCTGAAGTCAACTTTTCCATCTGGATATCAGAAACATTAATTCTTCTGGAAGCAATTCTCTCTTTAGCATGCTTGGAAAATTGTAGCTTGTCATTCTGGTTAATCTGTTTTTGCAATAGTTCTTTAAAATCAGCTTTACTAACCTCTTTCCTTGAAGGGTCCTGTTTTCTAGTTTGACCACTCCGCTCTAAAGGCTGAACTGGCTGATTAATCATTAATCTATTATCCATCTTAATACCTCCAGTATAACAATTTAACTATATATTGAAGTAATCGCATCTAGAGGATATTTTTCAGTTTCTCCAATTTCATCAGTAATTAAGTGGAGATATATATTGCCATTTTCATCTCTCTCAACTCGATTAACTTCACCTAAAAACTGTTGGCCGGTTTCTGAATCAACTGTTTCAACAGTTTTTCCTATTAAACCAGCTGTTTCGGCAAGACTCTGGGTTTTTAAGAACTGTTCCATAGTGCTGTTCATATTTTCCATCTGTTCTAATGAGCTAAACTGAGCCATCTGTGATACAAACTCAGTATTATCCATTGGATCCAGAGGATCCTGATAACTTAGCTGAGTTGTCAATAGTTTAAAGAATGCATCTTTATCAAGGTCATCCATATCATCCCGTTCAATTTGATTTCCTTCTCCAGCTATCGGAGCATTTCCAGTTGCAACTGCCATATTAGGATCTATCATTTAACAACCTCCTTATGCAAGTAAATTCATGCTATTATAATACTGCTTCATATTTAACCATCGCCTCATCCGTGGATCCATTTTATTAGGATCTATCCCTTCTAACTCACCTGCTTTTTCTGCATAATATGCAAGCTCTTCCTGATTAAAGTTAAAAGCCGATTCTTCCTGATTATATTCCTGACCTTGAAAATCTTCAGCAAAATTCTGGCTATCTCCATTCTGCCAGCCTGCCTGTTGATCCCGTGTTTCAATAGATATCTGTTCAATATTAAAGCCCTGCCTAACAAGTGAACCCTTCAATAAACCAATATTATTTTCTAATTCGTGACGAATAAAATTATTATCAACTAAGAATCTAGCCATGACCTCTCCTTGCTCGACAGAAACATTTAATCTTAATTTACCAAGCCAGGACGGTTCTAATTCCATTTCAAGTTGATTGGAGCCCATCTGTTTAAACTGCTCCATTTCTGTAATTAATTGTTCCATCACTGATTCATCCAAACCAAAAGAAGATTGCGAACCAATATCGCCTACTCCAAAATTAGAATCATCACCAGTAATATTAGCCATTAAATCAACAAATGATTCCTGGCCTGCTAGTTGACTATCAGCTTCTCCAGTTACAGAATCAACTCCCTGACTATCAACCAACATAGCTTCAATCAAATTTTCAATTTTATTTCCTGATTTAATAGTAGTTTCATTTTTTAATAATTCATCAGAAATCAATTCTGAGTTAATTAATTCAGGTAATTGAGATTGCTGTTCAGGAGAAGAGTTTTTAATATCGTTTGCCAGTTCTGATCTAACTGTTTCAATTAAATTCTGACTATTATCAGCAAGAATATTATTAATGTCCATCTCACTGCTATTAGCGAAATCTTCTAAGTTAACCTTCTCATTTATCTCAAAAACAACTTTTTCAGCCTCAATCTGCAACAAATCAATTAATCTCTGATCTTCTGAAATATTACCATCTACAAATAACTCCATAGCTCTAACTTCAGCTGAAAATTCTTCTTTAATATTGGCTAAAAGCTCATCTCCAGATTCGCCTGATAAAATCTCCAGAAGCTTTGTAGTGAATTGTTCCTGACTTTCTAAGTCAGAGATCTCAATCTTAAGTTCATTCTCTTGGGCAAATTCCTGAATTAATTCCAAGAACTCATTATCAACTGATGATAAATCCAGGTTTCTAATATCCATTTCCATTATATCAGATATATTTTTTAGATCCTCTAAATTCTCAGGATTCATTAATTCTGCTAACTTATCTTTATTATCAGAATTATTAATATCTGAAATGTCTAAATCAGCAAGAATATCAGATAAAGCTTCAAAATCATTTTGAGTGTCAAAATTAACAAAATTTTCATCTTCAAGATTAGTTATTATTTCATCAACATTTAACTCATCTAAATTATCTAAAATTGCCATTAAAGAATCGAGCTGAATATTAGTCTTATCCTTATCAGCATATTCTATATCAAGTAATCCTAACTGATTTAGAAGTACCAGCAAAGCAGCTTCTTTAGATTGGTCAAGGTCCTTATCTTGGAGAATCTCTTCTATGATTTCAAGTTTTTTTGTGGTTTCAAGAAGCTCTTCTTCCCTGGAAATATCAATTTCATTCTCTGATTCCAGAATACCTGCTAACTTTTCAAGAAATTCAGGTCCTGACTCATCAACCTTGTTTAATTCAATCCGACTTTTGTTTAATGCCTTTTCTAGATTATTTATCTGACCCAGGCTATTCAATATCGCAAATGCCATCGCCATATCTCACCCCCTTTCATTTAATATGCTCAATTTAATTTATCTAAGCTCCGCTGACAACTCTGCCGCTAATTCAGCAGGCAAGTTCTCAAGGAGTTGAGCTGCATCTCTATCCTCCATTTTTCCTAAAATAGCAACAGCTAAATCTCTATTCATTGTTTCAAAAATATCTGCTGCTTGAAATGCATCCATTGAGGAATAAATATCAACAAGCTTTTGTAATCTTTCCTGTTGACTCATATCATCTTCATGAAGTTCTGAATACATTTCATCTAATTCAGCAAATTCAGCTTGAAGATTATCATGTTCCTCCTGCAATTCTTCATGATCAGACTCTAAAGAACTATATCTTTCTTCCAGTTCATTAAATTCAGCCTGAAGGGTTTCATGCTCTTCCTGTAACTGATTGTATTCTTCACCTGTCTTTAAATAATCCTCTAAAAAAGGAAGACCAAAAAGGATATCTTCAGCATAACTTCTTAAAGATATAACCCCAAAAAAGTTTAAAGCAATAATTGTAGCAATTAATAATATAGCTATTATAACTGCGACTAAAACAAATCTTTTCATATTCCTTTGCTCCCTTTAAATTAATTACTTATAATTACCTTCTGACATTTGAATTGCCAGTTCATCCAACTCTTTTTGTTCTTTTTTCAATGATTCACGATAAAACTTATTGGCAGCCCTTTCCTTTAAAGTTTCTAGCATTTTCCTGTTTTGAGTCTTCTCAACAACTTCTTCTCTCTTTTCTTCAACAATTTCATCTTGTTTCTCTAATTTTCTCTTCGCTTTATCAATTTTTGTCCGATTAATATTTAAATAGCGCCTTGCCTGCAAAGATTTAGCTGGATCATTATTATCTTTTCTTAAAAATTTATAAGTTTCATTCTGGATTTCATTTAAGTGGTTTATATTTTTCTCAATCTTTCTAGATTCATGACGGGCTTTTACTAATTCATTTTGAGCTAAATCTTCTTCAATTTCCCGTACATTCAAAACTTTTTCTAATTTAAATTCAAAGTTTTTCAAACCCAGTCACCTCACCTAAATATACTATTGAATGATTTCTTTAAGTCGTTCCACAGCCGTACCAAAATCTGTCTTCTCATTAATATCTTGCTGTAAATAAGATCTGACCTCGTCTATTTTTTCAATAGACTGATCAACTTCAGGATTACTCCCTTTTTCATATGCTCCAATATTTATTAAATCTTCAGCCTCTCTATAATCAGCAAGTAGTTTTTTAAACTCCCCTGCTGCCTCAATATGTTCTTCTGCAGCAATATCAGGCATAACTCTACTAACACTACTTAAGACATCTATAGCTGGATAATGATTTTTCGAAGCTAGTTCTCTGGACAAATCAATATGTCCGTCTAAAATACCTCTAACAGTATCGGAAACAGGCTCATTAAAGTCATCACCTTCAACTAAAACAGTATAAAGTGCCGTAATTGTACCATTAGATCCAGCCCCAGTTCTTTCAAGCAGTTTAGGTAGTTGAGCAAATACAGATGGGGGATATCCTCTAGTTGCTGGTGGCTCGCCGGTTGCCAGACCTACCTCTCGAAGTGCCATCGCAACTCTAGTTACAGAATCCATCATCAAAAGAACATCTTTACCCTTTTCTCTAAAATACTCTGCAATTGCAGTGCTAACAAGTGCCGCCTTATATCTAACTAAAGCAGGCTGATCAGATGTAGCAACGACTATTATAGATTTTTTGAGGCCCTCTTCACCAAGATCTCTTTCTATGAAATCTCTTACTTCTCTACCTCTTTCTCCAACAAGTCCAATAACATTTATATCGGCTTCAGTATTTCTAGCGGCCATTCCTAAAAGAGTACTTTTACCAACTCCACTTCCAGCAAAGATCCCTATTCTCTGACCACGACCACAGGTTAAAAGTCCATCAATACTTCTAATTCCAAGACTTAATGCTTCTGAAATTCTTTCTCTATTTAAAGGGTCCGGCGGGGTATTATTAACTGGAACTTCATCTAAATCAGAGAACATTTCCAAATTATTCGACTGCGGTCTACCTAAGCCATCTAAAACATGGCCAAGCAGTTCTTCACCTACTTCAACTGTAAGTTTTTCTCCAGTAGCCATCACCCTGGCCCCTGGATTTATTCCTTCCATATCACCAATTGGCATTAACAAAACTTTATTATCTTCAAAACCTACTACTTCAGCTTTTACTGTTTTATTCTTATTTCTAATCTCACATAACTCTCCGATACTAACTTCTGGCCCCCGAGACTCTATAATTAAACCAACTACTCTTGTAATATAACCAAAATTACTTATTATACTAGAACTATCAAGTTTATCTTTAACTAAATCAAAATCAAGTGACTTCACCGTTTGCCACCTCTTTGATAAGAGCTTTCCTTAACTGTTTAAGCTTATTATCCAGCGTGGCATCTTTACCGCCAAATTCTGTCTCTATTAAACAGTCTCCAGGTTCTAAACTACTATCTCCAATTATTTCAAGATCAAATTTACCTTTATAATCTTCGATAATGTCTGCTGTTAAATCTATAAGTTCAGGACTAACCCTTATTTCAACACGATTATGTCTTATTCCAACCTGATTTAAACAATCTTTAACTATAGGCAATATTAATTCAGGATCTAAATCAAGACTAGCCTGTACAATTTTTTCAGCAATATCTATTGACAGTTCAGTAACTTTAAGAGGAATTCTATTGATCTCATTCTCAATCTCATCTTCAGCATCAGCTAAAATATTATGTAAAGAATCAATATGAGTCTTACATTCTTCTTTTATAAATTCTTCACCTGATTTTTTTCCTTCTTTAAATCCCTCTTGATAGCCAATCTCCTTAGCTTCTTCCTGGGCTTGATTATATATTTCTTGTTTCTTTTCCTTAGCTTTATCAATTATCAAAGCTGCTTCTTCCTGAGCTTCGGCTATTATTTCTTCTGCCTCTTCTCTTGCTCTGGAGATAATTTCCTCTTTATTTGTTTTTATTTCTTTGTTTTTATTCTCCAGCTCACGGCGAATTTTTTCAGCTTTTTTACGTTTTTTATCTAAAGCCTTTGTATCGCTTAATTTATATTCTCCAGTTATCTGGGAAGATTTAATTACTTTAGACAATTACTTCACTCTCCCCGCCCCGGGCAATAACAATTTCTCCACTCTCTTCAAGTTCCCGGATTGCATTTACTATTCTCTGCTGTGCATCCTCAACTTCTCTTAAACGAACAGGCCCCATAAATTCCATATCTTCTTTCAACATCTCTGAAGCCCGATTAGACATATTTGATAATATTTTTTCTTCGACTTCATCGCTTGAAGTCTTAAGAGCAAGTGATAAATCATTTGTGTCAATCTGCCTGAGAACAAGCTGAACAGCCTGATCATCCAGCACTGTAATATCTTCAAAGACAAACATTCTCATCTTAATTTCTTCAGCTAATTCAGGATCATTTTCTTCAAGCTTATCGAGAATATTCTTTTCAGTCCCCCGGTCAACCTGATTCAAAATATCAACAATAGATTCAATACCCCCTGCACTGGCATATTCATTAGTAACTACTGAAGAAAGTTTCTGTTCTAAAACTTCTTCAACTTCTTTAATTATATCTGGAGAAGTCCGATCCATAAGTGCAATTCTTTTTGCTACAGATGTCTGAACATCCTGAGGAAGCGAGGCCATAACCTGAGAAGCATGATCTGGATCAAGATAAGCCAGTATCAAAGCAATAGTTTGAGGATGTTCCCCTTGAATAAAATTTAAAAGTTGAGTCGGATCTGTTTTCCTTATGGCATCAAAGGGGCGCACCTGAAGGGTAGCAGTTAATCTTCCAATAATATCTCTTGCTTTATCTTCGCCTAAGGCCTTATTTAGAACATCTCTAGCATATTCAATGCCGCCACGTTCTAAATAATCCTGAGCCCTGGCCAGTTGATAAAACTCTTCAATTACATCATCTTTTATTTCAGAATCAACTTTCTGCATATTAGCTATTTCTAAAGTAAGTTCTTCTATTAAATCATCTGACAAATGCTGAAATATATTTGCAGATATATCTGGACCTAAAGTAACTAATAAAATAGCTGCTTTCTTTTTTCCGCTTAATTCCCTTCGTGGCATTCCGTATTCACCCCCATTAATCATCCAACAGCCAGCTTTTTAATAGCTCAGCCATCTCTTCTGGTTGCTCATCAACCATTTCATCAAGTTCACTTTTCATTTTTCTAATTTTCTTCTCTTCGTCACTTAACTCATGGGCCGGAAGTTCTATATCATCATCTTCAGAATCCCCAACTGTAGTATCAACTTGACTGCCCTGAAGAGCAACATCCTCTTCTTTTTTAGCTCTTCTTCTCAAAATAAAGATAGTTATTAAAGTTAAAATTATAATTCCAGCTATTAATCCAGCATATAAAAGTTGTCTCTGTCTTTCAGCTTCAGCTTCAGCCTGTCTTGCCTGAGCCATTTCCTCTTCTAAGCTATCATCAAAAGCGAGACTGGAAACATTGATTGTGTCACCTCTATCTCCATCAAAACCTATAGAAGCTTGAATTGCATTTTCTAAAACCATCAAATCTTCTTCTGCCATCTCATCATTTACCATAACAGAAACAGATAACCTCTCTAAATCCCCTGGAGCGAAAACTTCTCTTTCAACAATCTCATTTATTTCATAATTAGTAACAGAATCAGTCCGTTCATAATAATCATCATCCATATCATCTACTTCCATGTAGCCAGGGATATTAGTCTCTGTTCCTGGCACGCCACCTTCACCTGGTGCGTTACCATAATATACCTCTCTTAATTCCTGGGTACTTCTTGGAATCCCTTCATCATCTACAACAGGCAAATATGTAACAGATTCTCTTTCCCTTTGGTCAAAATTCATTCTAGCGGCAACCTGAACAGTAAAATTATCTGGGCCAAGAATTCTTGTTAGCATTACCCTTAAACGTCTTTTTAATTCTTCTTCATAATCCCGTTCAATTCCACGTTGATTAGAAGTCATCTCTCTGGATGAAAAATCATCATCATCAAAATCAGGAGTTAACAGATTACCAGCAGTATCAACAATAGTCACATTCTCCGGGGAAAGGTCTGGAACACTACTGGCAACAAGATTGCCAATTGCCCTGGCCTGGGAATTTGTCAATCTAACCCCAGATTCAAGTTGAAGCATCACAGAAGCTTTAGCAGGGGATTCTTCATCAATAAATAGACTTTCTTCAGGAGCAGTAATTTGCACTCTGGCAAATTCAATAGAATTCATATTTTGGATAGATCTTGAAAGCTCTCCACCCATTGCCCTGTAAAGATTAACTCTTCTTTCAAAATCAGTAGTTCCAAACTGGGTGTCATCAAAAATCTCAAAGCCAACCAGTCCCTGATGAGGCAAACCCTCTCCAGCCATCTGAAGTCGCATGTTATGTAGATCATCAGACGGGACCATAATAGTTCTACCACCATCAGCCAGGCGATAACTAACCCCTCTAGTTTCAAGTTCTTCTACGATAGCATTGGCATCTTCTGAAGATAGCTGTTGAAATAAAGGCTGATAATTGTGCCCAGTACCACTATAAATTAAAAATAAGAGGCCAATTAGCACAACCCCTGTCACAATACCAATAATCACTTTAGCTTTAGTATCCAATTTTCCAAATAACTCTCTGAGCTGATTAAAATACTCTTTCAGCTTCTCTGCCATCTTAAACTACCTCTTTCTCTTATATCTGCATTCTCATTACTTCTTCGTAAGCCTGAACTAGCCTATTTTGAATCCCTAAAGTCATATTCAAGGCCATTCTAGCCTTTTCTGTAGCAATCGTCACCTGATGAATATCATCAATTTCACCTAAAGCAAACTTTGTAGTTAATTCATCAGCATTCTTTTCAAGCTGATTTACCTCATTCAAGTTCTCTCTAACTAAATCCCCAAAATCATCAAAAGGATTTCGATTACTATCATTAATCTTATTTGTATCTAAAGATAACATATTTAAATTATTTCCAATTGGTTCAATCAAAATTCTTCACTCCTTATTAACTTCCACCGATATCTAATGCTCTCATAGCCATGTTTTTGCTAGTATCGAGTGCTGTAACATTAGCTTCATAAGCCCTGGAGGCATCTATCATATCGACCATTTCCATAGTAATATTAATGTTAGGTTTTTCTACATAACCCTGTTCATTAGCATCTGGGTGACCTGGATCATAAACTGTCTTAAAAGGAGTCTGGTCTTCAGCAATCTCTGTAATCTCAACGCCCTGTCTTTCTGAAGTTGCACTTAAGCCAATTCTGCTTCTAAACATATTTGAAAATCCACCATCAGACTGTCTTGCATTAAAGACAGGCATCTTTCTTCTATATGGTTCACCATCTGGAGTCCTGGTAGTATTAACATTTGCTATATTATCAGATATTGCATCCATCCTTGTTCTCTGAGCAGTAAGCCCTGAAGCACTTATATTAAAATTATTAAACATTATTAACCACCACTCCTATCTAAAACACTGTGTATGCGATTAAAACTAGCATCCAGTTGTTGGGCTAATGTATCAAAATAAACATTATTTTTAGCCATTTCAGCCATCTCTCTTTCAATATCAACATTACTTCCATCAACCCGAAAACTTGTATTTCTTTCTTTAAAATTATTAAGACCAGAATTATAGTTCTGTCTTCCGGCCAGATGGTTATTTCTAGTCTTCGAAAGTGAATGACCTCTCTCAGGCCCGGCCATCTTTCTGAGGGCAGATTTAAAATCTATATCCTCTCTCTTATATCCAGGTGTATCAGCATTAGCAATATTATTACTAATATGGCTCTGTCTTTTACTTGCTCCATCAATACCCTGTTCAAGAATCTGCATTACCCTATTCAAATTAACACCACCTTAAAATTTTTTACTGATAAAACTCATTATAACAAACATAACACTAAATAGTAATAAATATTGAAAAAAATAATTTATTAATACTAAAGACTTAGACTAACTAATTTTCTTAACAGCATTTATTACCCTTTCATTTTTAAATGGCTTAACAATAAAATCTTTAGCTCCAGCCTCTATAGCTTCTATAACCATTTTCTGCTGTCCCATTGCACTGCAAACAACAATATTGGCGGCAGGATCTATATCTTTAATAGCTTTAATTGCTTCTAAACCATCCATCTCAGGCATGGTTATATCCATTGTAACTATATCTGGTTCTAATTCTTGATACCTTTCAACAGCTTCTTTCCCATTCTCAGCTTCCCCTATTATCTCATAATCATTTTTTAATATTTTTCTTAAATTCAATCTCATAAAAGCTGCATCATCAACTATCATTACAGTTTTCAACAATTGTCACCTCCACCAGATTTAAAAAAATTATATGTATAAATATAAAATATGTATAAGTATAAAATAAACAATTTTAAATAAAAACTAATTTATTACAATAATAACATTAAGCGTTACAATTATTACAACTGACATAATAATATCATTTTCTTGCTAAAATTAAAAGCTTATGAGAGAATTATTTTATATTTATTCATAGAGCTTTAGCCTTAAAAGCAAAAACTTGTCTACTCAACTTTTTTATGGTATTTTATAATCATATCAGAGCATTTTAAAGCGTTAAAAATTAATAAATAGTAAGTTGATAGGAGGGCTTGCTTTGAATAATAATACAAAAAATAATCTACCTAAATCAATCCAGATATTTTATGGTATTGGTGTCAGTTATGCAATTGTAGATCAAATATTTGCCCAATGGGTTTTATATTATTATCTTCCACCAGAAGCATCTCAATTATCTTCAGTCTTACCTCCAGTTTTAATATCGTTAGCATTAATAATGTCAAGATTTGTAGATATGATAGCAGATCCAGCTATCGGTTACCTGTCAGATAAAACCAGAACAAGATTCGGCAGAAGAATACCATATCTGGCTGCAGGAGCCATACCACTGGCAATAACAACTATTGCTTTCTTTTATCCACCTGAAGCAGGTCAACAGCTAAGATTTATTTATCTGGCTATCATTGGTGCTTTATTTTTTATATTTTACACAATAGTCGGTGCTCCATATAATGCCTTAATCCCTGATCTCGCTCAGAATAAAACTGATCGATTAAATCTTTCAACCTGGCAATCTGTCTTTAGGTTGTTTTATACTGCAATTGCAATGATTCTTCCTGGCTGGTTAATAGTAGTTTTTGGCCAGGGTAATGAAGAAACCGGAATAAGAAGAATGGTTATTCTGCTTTCAACAATTATGATTATTGGAATAACAATAACTATCATAAAAGTTAATGAAAACAAATATTCCAAACCTGCCTCTACCTCTATCAAAATAACAAAAGCTCTAAAACTAATCGCCAATAATCGTTCAACATTATTTTATTTTGCCGGCCTCACTCTTTTCTTTTTAGGATTTAATACTCTAAGAGGGTCAATAAACTATTATGTAGTAGATATTATGGGCTATGGAACAACAGCAATTACAATAGCATCAGCTCTACTATTTGGCAGTTCAGCAATTGCTTTTTATCCAGTAAATAGACTGGCAAATAAAATCGGCTATAAAAAGCCTCTTTTAGTATTCCTTTTGGCTCTAATCATATTATCCCTTGCTTTAACCAGAGTTGGCAGATTATTATCTGAAGAAGCAGGTTTTATTATCTTCTTCCTATTCGGCATTCCTATATCAGGAGCAGCCTTCATATTTCCACCGGCTATGTTAAGTGAGCTTGCCTCAAAACTTCAGTCTGAAAAAAAAGTTAGTATTGAAGGTCTCTTTTTTGGGATTCAGGGATTCTTTTTGAAATTAGCTTTTCTGCTTTCAATAGGTATCTTGCCACTACTTTTAGTCAGCGGAGGTACCGATTTTTCTATAGCCGGGGCTTTAATAGGCGACATAGACCAGGTAACAAGATCAGGAATATATGGAACTTCATATCTTGCTGCAATAGTATTCGCCTGTTCATTTCTCTGTTATCTTGGCTATAAAGAAAATTAATCAACATATTCTTTGCCGGCCTCATAAATTAACTCTGCCCTGTATTCTATCGGCTTAAAACTATTTTCATCAATAATTCTTCTTACCGCTTCCAGATAAGAAACAAGCTTCTTTATCCTTTTATTCCGGTCCTGATAACGGAATATCCACGAAGTAATATAGATAAAATTAACAGTTTCATCTCCAAGCAGCCGAGAGTAAATTCCTAACCAGAGAACAGGATTTAATTCCTGTTCTTTTAAATTATAAGCTTGATTTAAAGCTTCAATTAAATAATCAATCCTATTTTCTAATAAAAATAGTTGGCTATCAACAAAATTCATAATATCATAGGAATCTGGCCTATTAATAAATTCTTCCATAATAAAATGAAAACCTACCTTTTCTTTCATACTCGCTTCCTTTTCAAGATAATTTAGCAATTTCTTTAACTTCTGACCTAATTCCGATACCTCAATAGCATCTCCACTACCCTTTTTATAAGCTGAGTCATTTCCAGACTCATCCTCATTAACTTTTCTATTCTCGGCAGTCTTTCTGGATACAATATTATTAACTAAATTATTTATACTATTAATTTTACCAGCCATTTAAACCGCCTCGCTTAGCTAATTTTTTACCTGACCATAACTTTTAAATTTCTCTTCCATCAAAACCATCTCATCTTCTGGCAAAATTACTGGTTTACCAATCGCCTTTGCCCGCCAGTATACTTCAGCAACAAATTCAACCTCTTCAGCAGTATTAAAAGCATTTGCTAGGTCACCAGCACCCGCCAGCAAACCATGATTTGCCAGAAGCACAGCATTACGGCCTTCCATAGCTTTAACTGCATTATTTGCCAGTTCCTCTGTTCCATAGGTAGCATATTCAGCACAACGAACATCATAACCGGCTAAAGCTATCATATAATGGGCAGGTGGTAGAGATTCTCTCAATAATGAAAGCGAAGTAGAGTAAGTTGAATGGGCATGAACTATTGCCTTAATATCATCTCTTTCTTTATAAATAAACCGATGCATCGCCTCTTCGCTTGAAGGTTTTTTATCACCTTGAACAACTTCACCATCTAGATTCATTATTACAATATCAGTTGGCTCCATATCAAAATAGGGAATCCCACTAGGAGTTAATGCCATTAAACCCTCACTATCATCATAAATACTTAAATTACCTCCAGTGCCTTTGGTCAAATTATTTTTAACTAATTTTTTTCCGTATTTCACTAAATCTTTACGCGCTTTTTCTAAAAGCATTTTATCTCCCCTTTATTATTTCCTTAAAACAATTCTATCATAATCAAATAAATTCCATAAAATATTATCAGCAATAATTATCGATTTTTAATTAAACCTGCCGGTTACCCGACAGTTACCAAGTAGTATCTTTTCACTTTTTTCACAAAGTATTTCAAAAAATAACCCCCCCCAAAAATTAAGCAGGGTTAACTATCAATTTATTTTTCACTGCCAAAATGATGTAATACTTTCGCCATTTCAAAACGACTAACATATGATTCTCTATAAAGAGTATCACTCCTAGAAATCCAGGCTCCTGCAAAGCAAACTATCGTTCCTGGTATTATTAATTCTATACCAAATATTTCAGCAATCAAGATAGAAGTTGTAAGAGGAATATGAGCTGCACTTCCCAGAACTCCAGCAGCACTTGCTGTTATGATAGCGAGAGGAAAATCAAAGTTTATTACCTTAGCTATAATTGCCCCAGTTATAGCCCCAATAGTTAAGCTAGGAGCTACAACTCCACCACTACCTCCAGAACCAATAGTAAATGATGTAGCTAAAATCTTACCAATTAATAACATAAATAAAAGTCCAAGAGAAAACCCACCATTTACTGATATTTGTTCGACAAGAGACATACCTGTACCTAAAATTAATGGTGTAGCAACTATAGCCATTAAACCAGTCAGTGCCCCACCTATTGCAGTTTGAGCATAAGTAGGCAATTCAATATGTTCATTCAATTCTTCATAACCATATAATGATTTTATATATACAAGACTTATAAGCCCTACAATAACCCCTATCCCAACAAATAATAAAA
Organism: uncultured Halanaerobiaceae bacterium; assembly: GCA_964405365.1. Classification (GTDB taxonomy): domain Bacteria; phylum Bacillota; class Halanaerobiia; order Halanaerobiales; family Halarsenatibacteraceae; genus Halonatronomonas. The sequence goes on along the minus strand of CAYONR010000004.1, from coordinate 13,112 downwards.
TATCTCTTTCTGGTACAAAAGAATAATCTGATGGTATTGGAAACTTAAATAACCTTTCCTGGCCCATAACAACTGCAAATAAGAAATAAGCTGTAATACTTGATACAAGGCTGGTAAACAACATATTATATTCTATATCATCACGATATAAAACTTCAGCTCCAAAAATACCACCGGCAAGAGGTGCTGTAAATATCGAACCAAAAGAAGCTGCCATACCGCAGATTACAATTTTTCTAGTATCGACAAGACTTAATTTTAACTTTTTGCCGATCAGATAACCTAATCCTCCACCCATCTGAACTGTAGGCCCCTCTCGACCAGCAGAGCCACCAAATGCAATCGTAAAAACCGAAGCAATTAATTTAACTGGTACAACAATAAAGTTGACTCTTCCCCAGTTTTCATTATAAGATTCAATAATGGCATCTGTGCCATGGCCAGCTGCCTCAGGAGCAAAAGTTGAAGTCAACCAACCACTCATAAATAGACCAAATACCGGCATAATATAAACCCACCAGGTATCAGATAGTCCTGATAATAAATCTATACCCATATTTAATGTTCCTGTAAAAACAACCGCAGCAACCCCAACTATCAGTCCAACTAAAACTGCTATCAAAGTCCATTTTATAATATATTGTAATGATTCCTTGGTATCTTTTTTAACCTTATCGAGTTTCAGATTCATAAATCCGACCTGCCTTTTTATTTATTATCTTAAACCTAAAAGTCCTCCGCCTTTTTTCTTCTGTCTTTTTTTAATAATATAAATAACTGTATCCGAAATGTCTAAACAGCCTATCTCATTTGGCATTAAATACTTACCATCTCGAATCACAAACATTGGATAAGCCAGGTCATCAAATAACCCAGGAAAATCACATAATTCTTTACCCTCAGCACCTTCTAAATCTTGAACCTTAATTTTAGTAAATTCCACATCTAAATGGAGGTCCTGAATCAAATTAACAAAGTCGACTCCCTGTAGCCTGGTTATAATCTCAGCTGAAACCGCCTCTGCTGGGTCGAGTATATCATCAAACTCCATCAATTCAGCAAGTTCTCTATACTCAGAGCCAGTTACTTTAACCATAACCTTATTAATCCCCATCTTTTTAGCTGCCTTAGCTGCTAGAATATTAGACTTATCGTCGCCAATCACAGCAATAAAAACATCTGCTTTCTCAGCCTCAGCCGACTTCAATACATTAGGATGAGTAGCATCTCCCCAGACAATATTAACATCTGGATAGCCTTCAGATATCCACTCACATCTTTTAGCATTACTCTCAATTAAAGTGATTTTAAAACGGGATTTTTCAGAAAACAATTTTATTAAATTCTGCCCACTCTTATCTCCACCAGCTATAATAATTTTCAATAGAAACACTCCCTAAATTAAATTTACATAGTCATATCTCATGTGATAATAGTTTCAATATTAAATTTAAATTTCCTGCTAATTCTAAAAAAATTCATATAAATTTAACTTATCAACTCAAATAAATAGCTAAATAATCCAATCTCATTAACTATAAAGAATACCCAAAATATCACAGATGCTTGAATTGCAGATTCTTTAGCTTTTTTTGCCGCCTTTTCATCATCTTCGCCATTGGAAACTAATCTTTTTTTCTTAAAAAAATACCAGATTAGACCAAATACAACCACTGCTATAACTAACTGAAATACCCCAACTGCATTAAATGTACCTATCATAAATAAAGCCTCCTTTAAATTAGTGAACTTTAATATTCTGACTCAAGTTCTAAGATTCTCTTCCTGGTATATTCTAACCTATTTTCAGGGTAGGGATGTGTATTAAAAATTTCAAGTATCTGTGGATCCTTTCTACCTCTTAAATCATTTAAATTTTCTAAAAGCCCGATCATTCCCTTCGAACTATATTCAGGCGTCCTATGCAGTAATTCCACCGCATAAATATCAGCCTCTCGCTCCTGTTCTCTAGAAAACCCTTTATCCATAAGATTCATTGCCAGCCCAACAAAACGTTTATAAAACTCAGAAGAAGCAGCCTCTTCGCCAAATAATCTATCTAATAAAAACCGTCCAGCAAATAACCCTAAATTATTCCTTAAATTCTCATCTAAATGTTCATGAACTCCATGACCCATCTCATGAGCTATTAATGCAGCTAGCTCTTCTTCATTTAAAAGATCTGCTAATCCAGAAAAAATCACAATATTGCCATCTCCAATATATAAACCATTAATTTCTTCACTCTCTGCATAATAAAGACTAAAATCTATATCAACACCATCTTCTCTAGCCTGCCTGGTAAGGTTATCAAGCACATACCATTCAAAATTACCCTTTGCCTTTTTTGTTAGATCATATTCTTCATGAAGTCTATCTAAATTAGCCTCAGCAACTGCCTGCTCATATGAAGAAGCAGCATTGATCTCACGGCTTACTAAAAAAGGTGCCAGTAAAACCAATATTACTAAAACAGATATATATATTCTTTTAAACATTTCTTTTCACCTCAATAATATTATACCTGTTTTATAGAAAAATTTAAATATAAAGTTTTACAACTTTAGTTCAGAAGACCTTTCTGCTTATAAATATATAATAACAAGGCAAAAATCACAATCGAACTAAAAGCTATAATAGAAAACTGCATATATAAATCTGAAATCGCCACTCTCTCTATTAATGTTAATTCTAAAACATTTAAATAATAATAGGTAGGAAGAAATCTAGCAATTAAATCCACTCCTGATATTCCTATTCCTGCAAGTTGGGGAATAAGTAGCAACAATAAATATATAGGAAGTCCAACTACTCCTGTAGACATCTGATTTGGAGATATCATGCCCACTATCATTCCAACAAAGATTGCAAATAAAGAAGTAAGGGCTGTAGCAAAGATAATAATTAACTGAACATTAAAGCTCAAACCGACCATTATACTTATAACTACTGAAATAATAATAATTGTAATAAACGTTAACAGGCCTTTCCCAATAAATATCTCTACAGGCCTGGCCGGTGAAAGCATTAACACCTCAATTGTATTCTTCTCTTTCTCTTCCGCTATTAACATTGATGGTACATACATCCCAACCATCACTACTAAAAATATCAGACCAAACGCCGCTCCAAATCCATCAGGCATCTCAGGAATAAGATTTTCCCAGATATAAGTAAATAAAATCGGCATCAAATACATAATTAAAAGATTAGAATTTGATCGAATATCCTGGAATTCTTTAATTAAAATTGCCAGTATCCTTTTAATAGCCTTCATTATCAAGATTCCTCCCGGTCAACTTCACAAAAATATCGGCCAGTGACGGTTCAAGAGAATGGATTGATTTTATTCTACCGTTCTGAATCAGACTGGCTATGAAATCCCCTGTCTCCGGATCGTCTAATTTAAAAGTTTTTTCGACTAAATCATCTTCGTCTGATTCGTTAGAATAATATAAAACTTTAACCCTACCCTCACTATAATTAAGCTTCAAATCAACTGGCCTACCTGACGCAACTAATTCACCCTGATGTAAAAATCCAACCCTATCACAGAGTTTATCAACTTCTTCCATATTATGAGAAGTTAGAAGAATCGTAATCCCCTCATTTTTCAAGTCAAGAAATATATTATGCAATGAATCAGCAGAAGCCGGATCCAAGCCAGATGTCGGTTCATCTAAGATTAAAATTTCAGGCCGATGAATAAGCGCTCTAACTAAGAGTACTTTCTGTTTCATGCCCTTAGACAAATCCTTAACCCTGGTTTTCTTCTCATTAATTAAATTGACTTTCTCAAGATAAAAATCTATCAACTCATCTGAACACTGATATAACCTTTTAAAGAAATTTAAATTTTGCTCAATAGTTAAACGCTCATATAGATTAGCATCTTCAGGCACTATTCCAACTCTCTTTAGTAATTCTTCTTGTTTACCAAAAACTTCATCCCCAAAAAGCATAGCCTTACCTGAATCTGCTCTCCTCTGTCCAGTCAATATTTTTATTGTTGTAGTCTTGCCAGCCCCATTTGGTCCTAACAAACCAAATATATGGCCTGATTCAACTTCAAAAGAAATTCCATTCAAGGCCATCCTTTTGCCATATGATTTTTTTAAATCTATAATTTCTATTAACATAACTTAATCAACTAGAAGCCCACCGACAATAGCTCCAACCAATATCGGCCCTGCCTGTGTTAGACCAGCAGCTGCCCCGCCAGCACCAGCTAAAACACCAAATAAAGGTATTCCAGTTAATAAAGACGATACTAAAAATAAAAAGACACCTAATAAAAGTGCTGGCAGAAGAGCTGCCATAATAGCTGAACCGACTCCACCAGCTTTTTTCCCGCCAATAATACCTGCTAATAGTGGCCCTGCAACAGGTAGCCAGAACAATAGTGTTGATATAATTAACATCCAGATCATACCTCTAGTAATGCTATTTTTCCTTTCAACTTTCATTAAAATCAGCTCCTTAATCATTAAATAATTTTATTAACTTTCATTTCTTATCCTACCATATTTCAGCCTTCAATACAAAGCAAATGGCATTAATTTTAAATTGTAAGAATAATATGTTATAATTATTAATTAGCAAATAATGGAGGTGAGTATGGATGATCCAATTGGAAAATATCTGTAAAACCTATCCTGGTGAATCAAGCCCAGCTGTAGATAATCTCTCTCTAGATATTGATGAAGGAGAAATTTGCGTCTTGGTTGGACCATCTGGATGTGGAAAGACAACAACTTTAAAAATGATAAATCGTTTAATTGAACCTAGCTCAGGAAAAATATTGATCAATGGCGAAAATGCTATTGATCAAAATTCAAATAAATTAAGACAGGATATCGGTTATGTAATTCAGGATGTTGGCCTTTTCCCACACATGACAGTAGCAGAAAACATTGCAACTGTACCAAAGTTAAAAGATTGGGATCAATCAGAAATAGACAAAAGAGTTGATGAACTCTTAAATTTAATCGGACTTGATCCAGAAAATACTAAAGACAACTATCCGGCTCAACTATCCGGGGGCCAGAAACAGCGGATAGGAGTAGCCAGAGCAATGGCAGTTGATCCACCAATCATGTTAATGGACGAACCATTTGCTGCTGTTGACCCTATAACTAGAACTCAACTCCAGAACGAATTCCTCAGTCTACAAAAAAAGATCCAAAAAACTATCTGTTTTGTCACCCATGACATCGATGAAGCTATCAAAATGGGAGACAAAATTGCAATACTCAACCAGGGCAAGTTAATCCAATACGACTCTCCAAAAAATATTTTATTCAATCCAAAAAATGAATTCGTTGAAGATTTTGTAGGCTCAGACCGTTCTTTAAAAGTCCTGAATTTGATAAAAGTTAATGAAATCATACAAAAAAATATTCCTACAGCTACAACCGACTATTCATCTGAAGAAGTACTTGAAAAGATTAATGAATCCAGACAAAGCTATATTCTAATCATAGACAAAGAAGAAAAGTTAGTTGGTTATGTCAATAAAAAAAGAATAAAAAGAGATAAAGATAAAAACTGGAAAGATAATATTAAATATAGCCAGGTAATTAGTTCTGATGCAAGCTTGATTGATGCTCTTACAAGATTGATCCAGAATAATCAATCCATCCTGCCTGTAACATCAGATGAAAATAATTTAATAGGTATTGTAAAATTAGAAGATCTTCAGGACCGAATCGCAGATAGTTATCAGGCTGAAAGTGAATTAGAAGAACCCGGGGTGTTATAAATGAGAACTATACAATATTTTATGAATAATTTAGATTATATAGCTGATTTGACTATTCAACACCTCATACTAATCGGGATAGCAATAATACTGGCTCTAATTGTCTGGGTCAGTGTCGGTATCGCAATTAGAAATAACGAGAAAACAGCAAATACTATCTTAAGTATAGGTAGCTTATTCATGTCTATCCCTAGTGTCGCATTATATGGAATTCTAGTAACTATACCCTTCTTTGGCCTCAGAACTAGAAGTGCTGTTTTTGGTCTGGTGCTGTATTCAATGATTCCAATTGTTAGAAATGTTTATACAGCTTTAAATGAAGTTGATCCATCAATAATAGAGGCTGCAAAAGGAATGGGAATGTCTGAAAAACAAATCTTAAAAGAAGTTCAACTCCCTTTAGCTCTGCCAGTAATATTTGCAGGAGTTCGTGTAGCTTTAGTAATGATGGTTGGAATAGCTACTCTTGCAGTATTCATTGGGGAACAAAATCTTGGCCAATTAATCCAGCAGGGTATTGGCAGAACAAGAACCGATATGGTAATCTCAGGAGCTATAATGGTCTCTTTCATAGCAATCGGAATAGACCTGCTCATAGGCTATTTAAAAAAGAAAATAGTCTCTCCTGGTCTTCTATTTGATGATCGTCCGGGAGGCAGATAATATGACTATGCAAGAAATTATAAATACACTTACTCAAAATGCCCCTTCTTTAGTTATAGAACATTTACAGCTTGTCTTTTTCTCAGTAGGTTTTGCAATATTAATAGCTTTACCGCTTGGTATTTTACTTTCAAGAGAAAGATTTAAGCCCTATCTTCCTACAATAATTAGTTTCTTTAATATTGCTCAAGGAGTTCCCAGTCTCGCTGTAATTGCTATTTTCATGCCGATTCTCGGTATTGGATTTACATCGGCAGTAGTAGCTCTAACAATCTATGCACTACTTCCGATTATTAGAAATACTTTAGCAGGTCTCGGAAATTTAGACCCTGATATAATCGAAGCTGCAAAAGGAATGGGTATGCCAGCAGGTAAAGTTCTATTAAAAGTTGAACTTCCTTTAGCCCTTCCTGTTATTATAGCTGGCATTCAAACTGCAGCTGTTGTAACAGTTGGTACTGCTATTCTTGCTGATTTAATAGGCGCTGGCGGTCTCGGAAGAATGATATTTGCTGGCATCTCAATGTTTGAGCCAGCTAGAATACTTGTTGGTTCTTTACTTTCTGCTTTAATTGCAATATCTTTAGATCAAGCACTAAAATACATTCAAACAAAGTTAACTATTCAGCTTAACAATTAATTATTGAGGAGGGAATTAGATGATTAATATTAGTAAAAAGGTTACCATCTTATCAATATTAATATTATCTATTGCAGTAATTTTTACAGGCTGTGGAAATGATCAGGAAGATATGTTAGAACTTGCTTCCTCCATTGAATTTTTAGAAAGAGATGATGGAATTCACGCACTAGAAGAAGAATATGATTTTGAATTTGGCGATGATAATATTCAAACAATGCAAATTGGTTTAAGTTACTCTGCTTTAAACGAAGAAGAAGTTGATGTTGCAATGGGTTTTGCCACTGATGGAAGAATTCCTGCCTTCGACTTATTAGTATTAGAAGATGACAAAAATTTCTTTCCTGTTTATAATCCAGCTCCAACAATAAATAATGAAATTGTAGAAGCTTATCCAGAATTAGAAGAAATAATCAATCAATTACCACCTCTACTTGATGAAGAAACATTGCCTCAATTAAACCAGGAAGTCGACATTGAAGAAGAAACTCCTGTCGATGTTGCTATAAAATTCTTAGAAGAACATGAATTATTAGGAGATAACGAAGAAGAAAAAGAAGGCCCCACCATTGGCATTGGATCAAAGGCATGGACAGAACAACTTATCCTGGGTAATCTTCTTGTTGAACTACTAGAAAGCCATGGTTATCCTGTAGATGATAGAACAGGATTGGGAGAGACCCCTGTTTTAAGAAATGCTATGGAAAGTGGAGAAATTGACTTATACTGGGAATATACTGGAACTGTTTTAATGACTGTAATGGAAGATGAAGAGATAAGTGAAGCAGAAGAAGCATATCAACGAGTCAAAGAATGGGACCAAACAGAAAATAATATTATCTGGCTTGATTATGCATCAGCAAATAATACCTGGACACTAATGATGTTAGAAGAAAAAGCTGAAGAATTAAATATAGAAACTATTTCTGACCTTGCTGACCATATTAATGAAATCAGAAATTAATACAGATACAAAAGCTGCCCTATTAAGGGCAGCTCTTATCTTTATTAATAATATTTATTTTTACTCTAAAGCAGCGTTAACAGCTTCAATTATACCTTCACTGGTCATTGTTACACCAGTTACTATATCAACATCTGTAGATTGTGAATCAATAATTGCTGCAGGAATCTCTTCAAAAGCAGGGTCTGAGAATCCATCAGTCTCATTATGCTCTATGATATTTATTGTCTTGATTTCATCTTCAGGACCTAACTCTGCTTCAACAACAATATCACCGCCATATCCTTCACCAATACCTTCCACAATTCTTGATTCTTCAGTATCTTCTTTAACGTCTTCATCTTCAACTTCACCTAATTCAATTCCTTCTTCTTCTAAAGCTTTAGCAACTGCCTCCATTATGGCCTCACTGGTATCAGTTGCCCCTGATTCAACATCAACTTCAGTACTCTGAGCGTCAACTATAGCAGCTGGAATATTCTCTAATGCAGGGTCTGCTAAACCATCAGTCTCACTGTGTTCTATAATATTAATAGCAGTTATATTATTATCAGCATCCAGCTCAACCTCTACAATTATATCGCCACCATAACCTTCGGCTAAACCTTCTATTATTCTGGTTTCTTCCTCATCTATTTCTTCTTCAGGTTCTTCTTCAGGTTCTTCTTCAGGTACATCTTCAGAATCAAACCCCGCCTCCTCTAATGCCTTAGAAACGGCCTCCATAATAGCCTCACTTGTAACTGTAACACCAGAAACTATATCAACATCTACACTCTGGCTATCAACTATAGCAGCAGGCACATCTTCGAGAGCAGGGTCTGCTAAACCATCAGTCTCACTATGCTCTATAACTCTAACATCTATTATTTGATCATCAGCAATCTCAACTTCTACAGTCAATTCTCCACCATAACCTTCAGTTGAAGCGGTAAATACTTCTCCCTCTTCATCTACCTCTTCAACTTCAGCTACTTCGTCATCAGGATCTCCAGGAGATACTGCCCCATATTCAACACCTTCAATTACAAATATAAAAACAAATGCAAATATGAGGACTGCTGTAAAGAAGACAGCTGATTTCATATTTTTTTCAAACATTTTATTATTCACCTCCAACTATTTATTTAGATTCTAATTTTTCCTCTTTATAAAAGAAATCCGGTATTTTAATTCTTCCAGGACAAACAAAGGAACAAAGGCCACAATTAATACAATCATCAGGTGACAAACCCTTATATAAATCAGACTGGTCATAAGCAACAGCTTCCATTATTAATACAGGATATAGTTCATTTGGACAAGCCTCAACGCAATAACCGCACCTAATGCAATCCTTCGGTTCTCCTGAATAAGAAGCAGATTTTTTAGTTTCAGTTTGCTCATTTTCACCAGAGTCAAAAGTTAAATATTTTAATAATGGTAATTTTTTATGTTTCCCACTCACATCACCAAATATTTTACGAAACTTTTTCGGACTTAACCCCATTAATCCATATCTGTATCCTAACTCCTGAAGTTCACAGTCACCAGCAGTCTCACACATTACACAATCACATTCATGTCTACTTAACATCAGATCCAATAAATTAGTTCTATGCCTCTCAATTTCAGGGGAAAATGCAGTTATATTCATATCTTTTTCTACCGTTAAGGTACATGCAGGCACAAGATCGTCTCTATCATTTACCTTAACAACACATAATCTGCAGCTAGCAGTAAATGTTAATCTGGGATGATAGCAGAGTCCAGGTATTTCAATATCATTCTCCCAGGCAACTTTAAGTAGATTTTCTCCTTCAGCTGCATATATGTTTTTCCCATCTATTATTAAATTAACCATATTTTCTTCAGCCATTTCCACTCCTCCTTTCATTTTTTCTATTTATCTTCCTGACCAGGGATAATCTCGATAGCATCAAATGGACATTCTTCAATACAGGTTCCACAACAGATACATATATCATTATCTATAATATATGGATCGCCGCCTGGCTCACCAGAAATAGCATCAACTGGGCAAGCTTTTCGACAACGATCACAGGATTTACAGGCTTCATCTTGAACTTCATAATAAATGAGATCAGCACAAACTCCTGCAGGACAGGCCTTATCATGTATATGAGCTCTGTATTCATCCTCATAATATTCAAGAGTAGAAAGTACTGGGTTTGGAGATGAATCCCCTAAACCACATAAGGCTGTACTTTTAATTGTTTCAGCAATACTTCTTAAATTAGTAATATCAGCATCAGTACCTTCACCCTTGGTAATTTTCTCTAATATTTTATACATTTCTGGTACACCATCTCTACATGGCAAACATTTTCCACAAGATTCGTCCTTCAAAAATTCTAAGAAGAATTTAGCAACATCTACCATGCATGTATCTTCATCCATAACAACCATTCCACCAGAGCCCATCATGGAACCAGCTTTTGATAATTCATCAAAATCTACTTTCAGATCAAATAAATCTTCAGGAATACAACCTCCTGATGGCCCTCCTGTCTGAATTGCTTTAACCTTTTTATCATTAGGGATTCCTCCACCAATATCAAAAACAATTTTACGAAGTGTTATCCCCATAGGGACTTCAATTAATCCTGTGTTTTTTACTTTTCCTACTAATGAGAAAATTTTACAACCGGTACTATTTTCAGTACCAATAGATTTAAACCAATCAGCACCATTCTTTATAATTAAAGGAACATTACCAAATGTTTCGACATTATTTAAAACAGTTGGCTTTCCGAATAAACCTTTTTGAACTGACCTTGGAGGAGTTTGCCTAGGCATAGGCCTTTTCCCCTCGATAGAATACATTAGAGCTGTAGATTCACCAGCTACAAAAGCTCCGGCTCCTTCAACTACCTCTAAGTCGAAATCAAAACCAGAATCCATTATATTCTCACCTAACAAACCATATTTTTCAGCTACTTCTATAGCATGTTTTGTATGTTTAACTGCTAATGGGTACTCCGCTCTAACATAAATATAACCTTTATTACATCCAATAGCATAAGCCGCTATAATCATACCTTCAATAACAAGATGAGGATTACCTTCTAAAATACTCCTGTCCATATATGCACCTGGATCACCCTCATCAGCATTACATGCTAAATACTTAGGCTCAGCTTCTTCAATACGACAATATTTCCACTTCTTTCCTGCAGGGAAGCCTGCTCCCCCTCTTCCTCTCAGGTTAGCATCAATCGTTTCTTCAATTACTTCATCTGGACTCATTTCATAAAGTACTTTAGCTAAACCTGAATAACCATCAACATTAAAGTAATCATCAATTGAAGTAGGTTCAATAAAACCATTATTCTTAAATACAAGTCTTTTCTGATGTTTATAGAAAGGAATGTCTTCTTCTTTTGTGATTTTTTCAGATGTAGATGGTTCAATATAAAGTAAATCTTCAATTATACCATCTTTTTCTATAGTTTCATCAAGTATCCTAGGAATATCTTCTGGCTCCATCTTAACATAAAAGACTCCTTTTGGCCTAATCACCATAAGGGGTCCCTGTTCACAAAAGCCCTGACAACCAGTAACTTTTATACCGATTTTATCTCCTAGGCCTCTTTCTTTAATGCCGGCTTTTAATTTATCTATAACTTTCTGACATCCTGATCCCTGACAACCAGTACCACCACAAATTGTAATAAAAACATCCTTGTTTTTTGCTGCTTTTTTAGCTTTATCCTGAAATTTCTTTAAAGCTTCAGGGGAATCAATTTTCTTCATTCTATCCCTCCTCCCTTAATTCTTTTACTAAATTCTGAATTTCTTTTTTAGTTGCTTTTCCATGGTATTCACCATCAACTATTATAACTGGAGCAACTGCGCAGGTGCCAACACACCTTGCATCTTCTAATGAAAACATTTCATCAGGAGTTACTTCACCAGTATTTATGCCTAACATTCTCTCTAATTCAGAGATCAATAATGGAGCTCCTCTTACGTGACAGGCTGTCCCTGTGCAGACGACAATATGATATTTACCAAGCGGCTTCAATCTAAATTCATTATAAAATGAAGCCACACCATATAAAGATACAAGTGGTACAGATAGTTCCTGAGAAGCTCTAATTAGAGCTTTCTCAGGTAACCATCCATAGAACTTTTGAATATCTTGTAGGACAGGTAACAATGGAGATCTATTCTGCTTTTTTACAATTTCTTTATTTTTCTCAATTATATTATCTATACTTTTTGCTTCTTCTTTTTTCAATTAAGATCACCTCCAAATATTTATGAATACATCAAGGATTTTTCTTCTTCTGAAATTTTCTCAACCTGACAAATAGCACGTTTTAATGCAGGTGTTCCAGACTTTTTATCAAACTTAACATCTGTCAACTTATTTGCAGCTGATTCAGAAAAGTGAATCGGCAAGAAAACGCTACCTGGTTTAACTTTATGAGATAATTTTGCTTTAACAACAATTTCTCCAATTTTTGAACTCACTTTAATATCTTCATTATCTGATATATCAAGTCTTTCAGCATCTTCTGGATTTATTTCAAGATATGCTGTATTGACCTGAGCTTTTAAAACTTCTGATTTCCTTGTCATTGAACCAGTTCTAACATGGAATAAACTACGGCCAGTTAATAACATATATGGGAAATCTTCAGTAGGCTGAACTTCAGGCTCTTTGTAACTAAGAGCCTTAAATTTAGCTTTCCCATTTTCAGTTAAGAAATTGTTTTTATAGAGATATGGAGTTCCTTCAAAACCATCTTTGATTGGCCACTGTATTCCTTCTAAACCAATTTTTCTATGGCTTACCCCTCTATATAATGGAGTAACACTCGCTATCTCATCCATAATATTTTCAGGCGCATTATAATTTAATGGATAACCAAGAGATGTGCTTATTGCAGCTATAATTTCCCAATCAGCTTTAACTTTACCTGGTTTTTTCATAGCCTGAGATACTTTCTGAATTCTTCTTTCTGTACTGGTAAATGTTCCTTCTTTCTCTAAAGAGACTGCTGCAGGTAATATTAAATCAGCTTTTTCTGCAGTTTCAGTCATAAACGGATCTACAACAACTAAGAAATCCAGAT
>CAYONR010000003.1:0-30137 GCA_964405365.1 uncultured Halanaerobiaceae bacterium | reverse complement strand
AGCCGATAATAAATAAATTCCATAAGTCCAGATCACAATATTAAATGGTATCATTCCTAGAGAACCATAAAAAAGACCGGTTTCAGAATAGACAGCTCCAATAATTGGTAAACCCATGTAACCGACATTAGAAAAGATAATAAGAAATTCAAAAGTCCTTCTTTTATTATCATCGGCTTTAATAAATCTTTTAAAGATATTAGCTGAAATTATCAATAATAAGTAAACAAAAAACCAGCAAATAAATAATATTTTTGTGTTTTCGATTAATTCAGGATTAATATCTACTGTCATTGCAGAAATTATTAAAAAGGGTAGTATGTAATCGATTAACAGGTCAAAAAGAAATTTTTGGCGTTTTCTAGTTATAACTTCTTTAGCTCTTAAGAAATAACCAAAGAAAAGAATTAAGAATAAAGCAAGTATCTGTTCTAATATTATCTGAAATGGCATAAAAAAACCTCCGAATTTTCTATTTATGCAGGAATATTATCTTTTATTGAGAAATAATAATTAAGAAAGTATAGAAAAAAACTTTATATTAAAAAGGACTGATAAAATGAAACTACCTCTAAACAATATTAAAGAACTATACAATGCTATTGAGACGAGACAATCAAGAAGAAAATATAAATCTAAACCGATTGACCAGTCTCAGATTGAAACTCTTAGAGAAACAGTTAAGTCAATAGAAGAGGAAGTGCCTTCAGCAAAAATTATTATAAAGCCTGAAGGCTTTGAGCGAATAATTAAAAATATATTTGGATTTTATGGATTGATATCAGGTGCTTGGAGTTATGCGGTTATTCTGGCCGACCAATCAGATAAAAACTACCAGGTTCAGGCCGGTTATGCAGGTGAGCTACTCGTTTTAAAAGCAACCTCAATGGATATTGATACCTGCTGGATTGGCGGCTTTTATAATACTGAAAAAATTGAAAAAGAATTAGAGATGAACTCAAATTATGAGATTATGTCTGTTATCTCTTTAGGAGAAGCTAAAGATAAAAAGACTATCTCAGAAAAATTAATGAAAAAAGTAACTGGCAGTACTAAAAGAAAAAACCTCTCTGAGCTCTGTTATCCTGATTTTGATGAAGACTGGCCTGGTTGGATAAAAGCAGCCATAAATGCTGCCAGACAGGCTCCCTCTGCAGTTAATAGGCAACCCTGGCGTTTTAAAGTGGAAGAAAATAAAATACTGCTTTATTCCAGCACAGAAAAAGATACAGGAGGGGTCTCACCATATCTTGATTGTGGTATTGCCCTGCTTCACCTTGAATTAGGTGCTAGAAATGCTGGCCAGGAAATAGAGATCAGAGAATTAACTCCTCCAGAAATCGCCGAGATAACTCCAGTATAGAAAGGTGCTGATTTAATTGGATATAGAACATAATGTGCCAAATCCTTCAAAAATTTCACCAGAATACGATTCCTGGAAGATAGCCCTTGCGTATTTGCTGATAGCAGGTTTCTGGATAATGATCTCTGACCAAGTGGTTATTTTTCTTTTTAATGATTCTGAAAGTATCTCAATGGTTCAGACCTATAAAGGTATCTTTTTTGTTTCTTTAACCTCGTATTTATTATTTTACACTTTAAAAGAGAGGATTAAAAGCTATAAATTCTTAGCAACAAAATTATATGATAATTATAATGAACTTGAAAGTACCTATGAGGAGTTGCTGGCCACTGAAGAAGAGTTAGAAGAAAAGATAGAAGAATTAAATCAGGGCAAAGAAAAGATTTATCAACAGGCTTATTTTGACAATCTGACAGGACTTCCTAATAAAAATATGTTACATGAAAAATTAGAAGAGATGATTGAAGTAGATTCTTCTAAAGAGATTAATTATATAATGCTGGATCTTGATGAATTTAAAAAAGTCAATGATTTTCATGGCCATGAATTTGGTGATGAATTACTGATTAGAATAAGAGAGAAATTAATTGAAATTTTACCTGATAATTATTATTTGTTCCATTTAGGTGGAGATGAGTTTGGAATTCTATATAAGGAAAATCAGGCAGTAGTATCAAAGATTGAATTAATAAATAATATTTCAGAAATCTTCAAAAAACCTATAAATATAGGTGAACACTATATTTATTCGTCAGCAAGTCTGGGGGTTGCATCTTACCCTGACAAGGCGGAAGATGGAGCTGAGTTGATTAAAAATGGCGAGATAGCTATGTATAATGCCAAAGAGGAAGGGAAGAATAGCTATAAATTTTATGAAAAAGAAATGGAGCAGAAAATAAAGAACTATCTCGATTTAGAAAAGGATTTAAAACAGGCTATAAATAATGAAGAGTTTGAATTATTCTACCAGCCACTTTTTAATGTTGAAAATAATAAAATAGTAACTCTGGAGGCCTTAATCCGTTGGAAGAAATCAGATGGCAGTTATGTTTCTCCGATTGATTTTATTCCTTTTGCTGAGAAGACAGGTTTGATTACTGAGATTGGACGCTGGGTATTTCAGGAGGCATGCAGACAAAAAAAAGAGTGGTTGGAAAAGGGTTATAATGACTTTTCTATCTCAATTAATATTTCAGCTAAGGAACTAGAGAACGCAAATTTTTATGATAATCTAGTTGAGCAGATAAATAATAAAAAATTAAATTTTAATGAGATCGAGCTTGAGATTACAGAAAGTGATGTCATGGAAAATCTCAATAAAAATATTAAAATATTAGAAAAACTCAGGGGCCTGGGAATAAAAGTCTCTCTTGACGATTTTGGAACTGGCTACTCATCTTTGAATTATTTAAGAAAGATACCGATAGACAATATTAAAATAGATCGGTCTTTTATTAATAATATTTTAACTGATCAAAAAGAGAAAAAAATCCTGTCTTCAATTATCGAACTTTCAAAAAATATTGGTTTAAATATTACAATTGAAGGAATTGAAAATGAAGAACAACTTGATTTTATAAAAGAGAAAAATTGTGATAGAGCCCAGGGTTATTTACTGGCAAGGCCTGCACCAGCAGATGAGATAGAGGATTTTCTTATGGATAATTAGATTTATAGTAATTCCTGCTGAATTTTTAAATTTTTGCTGGTAGACAGATCTATCTTATCATGCCATTTTTTGCTGGCATCAAGTAATCTAATATTAGGTTGTGAAGGTTTATTTTTATTTTGACTGACAACTACTGCTTTTCTTCCATCATTTAGTTCGACTTTACAGCCATTAGGATAAAAGGGCATTATTTTAATGAATTCATCAACAAGTTCAGGATCAAAATGAATACTTTTCTCACTATAAATCAAGCTTAAAGTTTTATCTATTGGCCAGCGTTCT
This sequence comes from uncultured Halanaerobiaceae bacterium, assembly GCA_964405365.1. Taxonomy (GTDB): domain Bacteria; phylum Bacillota; class Halanaerobiia; order Halanaerobiales; family Halarsenatibacteraceae; genus Halonatronomonas. Next base: position 26,823 of record CAYONR010000003.1, on the reverse strand, counting down.
CGATAAATTCTATCACTACTCAAGGCGTCATATACATCAGCTATAGCAGTGATTCTGGGAAATAAATGGATATCGTCGTTTTCAACTCCTCTAGGATAACCAGAACCATCAATCTTTTCATGGTGGCCTAAAACTATTGCTAGAGAGGTCGGTGTGATTTCACGTAGACTTCTTAATCTTTCAAAGCCGATGCGAGGATGTTCCTGGATAATATTATACTCCTCTTCAGTTAATCTTCCAGGTTTCTTTAAAATTTCTTCAGGAATTCCTGATTTTCCAAGGTCGTGACAGATAGAACCAAGAGCTAACTTCTCGAGTTGGAGTCTATTTAAGCCGATCTTATTGCCTAAAAGCACTGAAAGAACGGTTACATTTATAGAGTGGGCAAATGTATAATTATCTTTATTTTTTATATCGATCATATTGATCATAATTTTGTTATTGGCCAGGATGTCATCTATCATATTATTAACGTATATTTTTAAATCCTGAATATCTTTATTATTAATATCTTTATCATCTAAAAGATTGCTATATAATTTATTGGTTAATTTAATCCCTTTTTCTCTAACATTTTTGCTAACAGCATCATTTAATTCTATATCATAGGAGAATTGATCTTCGATATAAAGATAATTGATACCAAGTTCATTAAACTTCTTTTTATATTTACTTAGATTTTTTTGGCCAGCTGTTAATAAGCATTGATTCTTATTGTAAATAGGTTTAGCCAGTTTCATATCGTTTTTTAAATCATTTATTTTAACAAGTCTCATTTTTATACCACCTTAATAATTATCTAATACTAATTTTTATTTATATCAGAATTTGTTATAATAATAAAATATAATGTCGTAAATGGAGGTGAAAGCTAATGCCTGTTTACTCTTATAAATGCAGAGATTGCAAACATAAATTTTAAAAAGAAATGAATATTAGCCAGAAAGAAGACAAAAAATCAATAAAATGTTTAGAATGTGATAGTGATAATACTTTTCAAACTTTTGATAGAGTGGGTTTTATTGGTGGTTCACAGACTTCAAGTTGTTCAGGTAGTTGTCCAACAGATAAAAATTGCTGTGGATAAGGTCGCAGGAGGTGTATAGATGTTCAGAGAAATATTTAGTACTATAGTCTCGGATAATTCATTAATAGCAGTTCTTTACTTTTTGTTAACAATAATTCTAGGCTGGGTATTTATATTCTTATATAATAAGTATATCAGCTGCAAGATTCATGAAGAAATATCGGCAAGATGGCCAGATGTAGATAAATTTTTATTGCAGATTGATAAAAGATTAATTGCTTTAATTAAAATATCGATTATTTATACAGCTTTTCAGCAATTATTTTTGCCTGATATTATTAATCATGGAGTTTATCTTTTTGTTTTGGTGACAACAACTTTTCAATTTATATTTTTTATTCAATTTGTTATTATCTATTTTTTTAAGCAGTATTTATCCCGGCAGACTGATACAACTGATCAGGATAAATTACTGACAATTACCGAAAGTTTTACTAAACTTGTAACCTGGATTATTGCAGTAGTTTTTATTCTTGATAATCTTGATATCAAAATATCTGGTCTTCTGGCTGGTTTAGGTGTTGGTGGTATTGCTCTTGGTATTGCCTCCCAGTCAATCTTTCAGGATATCTTTAGTTATATTACAATCTTTGTTGATAAGCCTTTTGAAATTGGAGACTTTATAATTATTGGTGATTTTAGAGGGGTAGTAGAATATATTGGAATAAAATCGACCAGGTTGAGAAGTTTAAGTGGAGAACAACTTGTCTTTTCTAATACAGATCTGACAAGTTCCAGGATTCAGAATTACCGGAGAATGCATAGAAGAAGAATTAATTTTAAATTTGGAGTGACCTATGATACACCACTTGAGAAAATAAAGGAGATTCCAGGGATTGTAAAAGAGATAGTTGAGGCTAAAAATAAGACTGAGTTTGATCGTGCTCATTTTCATGCCTATGGCGATTATTCACTAATCTATGAAGTGATTTATTATGTTCAGGATAAAGATTATGCGACCTATATGGATATACAGCAGGAGATAAACTTTGAGCTTAAGGCTATTTTTAATGAGAAAGATATTAGTTTTGCCTTTCCAACTCAGACAATAAATCTTACTCAGGAAAATTTAATGCAAGCAAAGAATAAGGAGGAATAAATCATATGAAAGGTTATAAGATAATTGATACTTATCCAGATTTCTTTGATCTCTGGCAGACAGCATCTAAAGAGTCAGTTAAGATTCAGGTTGAAAGGTGGAGAACAGATTATATCTCTGACTGGCCCGAGATTAAAAACTGGCAGTTTGCTGGTTATAATGACGATCAATGGCGCCAGTACGCCAGAGAAGAGATATTCCCCTGGATTAATCAAAACTTTAATAAATTGATGGAAGCAAGGAGTAGCCTGCTTGGTGCTATTAGATCTGTTTATGATCGAGATGCTGATTTCTTTCAAGAAAATTTGCAGACATATTTTCTTATTTCAATTGGAGTTAGTAAAGAAATGGCTTCTGTATTAAATTATGGAAATAGGCCGGCTATCTATTTTGATCTAACAGCAATCGCCAGAGAAGACTGGCAGGATAGCAAAATCCTCCGGAGCCTTGTTGGTCTGCAGCTTGGCTATTATTATTTTGATAGTTTCCGCCAGAAGATTGGGGTCCCTGATGGGCAGGGGCAGCGCTGGGAATACTTTAGAGTCGGTTTTGCCAGGGAGTTTGCTAGAGAGTTGTTGGGCCAGGATAATCAGGTTGATAAAGTTGCTGCTTATTATAATAGAGGTATTGATGGAGCTCAGGCCTGTAATATAATTTCAGTCTTGAGAGATAAATATAGTTTCAGACAACTTGCTTTACTCCAGCCAGCAAAAATTGAGGAAGAGGTAAAAGAATGCTTCTAGATACTGAACAGCTGAATCGGAATATTGATGAGATTAATGAAAAATTGGAGAAAGAAGATATTAAAGGGGCGGTAAAAATAGCTGATAGGCTTTCTAACCGTCGTCTTGTTGATATTATAGGTGAGGCCCCCCTGGAGACGGCTATCCCGTTTTTGGAAGCTCTAGGGCATGTTAGAGCAGCCAGGGTACTATCTTATTTATTAGAAGAGCTGGCAGTGGAGCTTCTCCAGGATTTAAATAGAGAATTTGTTAAGGAAGTATTTATTGAGATGGAAGATGATGAGATAGCAGATATTATCCTCCATCTTCCTGAAGATGAAAGAGATAAATTCTGGGTTCTGGTACCGACGGAAGATAAAGATGATATTGAAGAGATTGTAACTTACGAAGAAGAATCTGTTGGGGCTTATATGGAGAAGGATTTTTTGACTGCTTTTAAAGAAGATAGTGTTAGCGATACAGCTGATATGCTCAGTAAATCAAGGGGGGGAATTGATAATACTGATTATATTTATGTGATAAACGACGATCATAAATTACTTGGAGTTGTTTCTGTTCAGGAGCTGGCCTTTGCCCCTAGAAATGAAAAGTTAAAAAATATTATGACTGTTAAAGTTCATGTTACCAAGGTTAATGAGCCAGCAGTTGAGGCTGCTCGCTTAATGAAATATCGGAAATTCAAATTATTGCCAGTTTTAGATCGTCAGGATAAGCTGGTTGGGGTTATGGCTCTCCATGAAGCAATCGATTTATTATCTGAAGAGTTGGCTGAGGATTTCGTCAGTATCTCTGGTACTTCAGCAGAAGAGAGTTATTTTACACCACCTAAAGAGGCGATTAGAATGAGGCTACCATGGATGGCTGCCAATATATTTTTGAACTTAGGTGCAGTGGCGATTATCAGTACATTTGAAGAGACAATAGTCCAGGTGGCAATTCTGGCTGCTTTCCTGCCGATGATTACTGATATGGGAGGGAATGTTGGTATTCAGGCCCTATCAGTCTCAATCAGAAGTATTGCCTTAGGCGAAGTTCAGCTTGATGATGTTAAAAGAGTGCTGAAAAAGGAATTATCTATAGGATTGTTTAATGGATTAGCTTTAGGTCTTCTTTTTTCAATAATAGCTTTTATTTTACAGAGAGATCCAATTCTTGGTCTGATAGCAGGTACTGCTCTTGGCTTTAATGTTATTGTTGCTGGCGTAATTGGTGGAACTATTCCATTTTTAATTAAAAAAATTGGTAAGGATCCGGCTATGATGACTGGTCCAATATTAACAACTATCACGGATATTACTGGTGTTACAATATACTTAGGTCTATCTACTATTTTCTTATGGCAACTTTTAGGGTAATAATATTGGCCAGACCGAAGCATGACCGAATTTAGAGCAGATGAAAGTACGATTAATTTAATAATAATTAACTATCCTGACTGGAGTATTTATCCAGTTAGGATTCTTTTATTTTTAAGAATATAGCTTGACATTAAAAAATAATAGAGTTATAATATTAGTGTACTATTCAACTAGTGCACTAGCTCTATAGAATAAATAATGGTGGAAGGGGGCATCAATTTGTCTATAAATTATGATACGACACGACCTATCTATGAACAGATTATTGAATATATTTTAAAGAAACTGGCCTCCAGGAAGTATTCTGCTGGTTCTAAACTGCCATCACAGCGAGAGATGGCTAAAGTTTTATCAGTCAATCCTAATACTGTCCAAAGGGCTTACAGGGAAATGGAGCGTAAAGATCTAGTAGAAACAAAGAGAGGCATGGGCACCTATGTGACTGAGTCTGAGGAGAAGATAGAAGAGATCAGGCTTGAGATGGCAGAAGAACTTGTTGAGAATTTTATTGAAGAGGTAAGAGCATTGGGATTTTCAGAAGAAGAGATAAATAAAATGTTAGTTGAAGAATTTAAAGGAGGAAAATAGATGGAACTTAAAGAGACTTTTAAGCCGATTGTTAAAGTAAAATCAGTCTCGAAGAAATATGGTAGAAATATAGCCCTCCAGGATGCTGAGATGGAATTTCCTGAGGGAGAGTTGACGGCTCTGATTGGGCCAAATGGGAGCGGTAAATCGACATTACTGAAAATTTTAGTTGGGCTGACCTATTCAGATAGCGGAGAAGTTGAAATTTTAGGCTTGCAACCTGGGATTGAGCTAAAGAATAAAGTTGCTTTTCTCCCGGAGATAGATCATTTTTATAATTGGATGACGATTAAACAGATTATTGATTTTCATAGAAGTCAGTTTTCTAATTTTAATTATGATAAAGCAGTTGAACTGACTGGAGAGATGAATCTTAAGACTGATGCTAAAATAACTTCACTATCAAAAGGGATGCGGGGCCGCTTGAAACTTGTCTTAACTCTGGCCAGAGATGTTGATCTCTATATCATGGATGAGCCCCTTTCTGGGCTGGATCCCCAGTCTAAAGGCTATATCTTAGAAATTTTAAATAGTGAATTTGCTGTCGGCGGTAAATCGGTAATCTTATCGACCCATGAGGTTATAGAATCTGAGAAATTTTTTGATTACGTTATCATGCTTGAGAAAGGGCAGGTTAAATTGCAGGGCTATGCAGATAGTTTAAGAGATGAGCATAGTCTTTCAATTCAGGACTTGACCAGGGAGGTGTTTGCATAAGATGGCATTCTTTAGTTTATATAAAAAGGAATTAAAGGAATCTGGATTTTCGGCTTTAGTTTTAGCTCTTTTGACATTGGCTTTTCACTTTTTCATATATACGAGAATTACAGCCCAGAACTATCAGTTTATAATCGGTTCAGTTCTGTTACCATTCTTTATCTTTCCGTTATACTTTCTAATAACAGGTTCTAGAACTTTTGCTCAGGAGTGGAATGACAGAACGATTTATTTATTAAAGTCATTGCCGAGAAGAGGCTATACAATAATTCTGGCTAAGTTGCTTGCTGCTACGTCTTATTTGCTACTTTTGATAATCCTGTCCGCCTTTACTACCTGGCAGATTGTTATTAGAACTATGGGGGATTTAGGACCTGTAATGCCAGTGGATTTGACAGGGGCCTCGATTGCAAATATTGTTTTTCTGACTCTGGCAGGATATCTTTGGGTCAACTTAATTATCTATTTTATGGCCCAGGTTGGTAGCCTTGTTAGTAGAGTTTATAATAGGTTTAGATGGCTTGTTACTATCGTTGTATTTTATCTTTCAGGCTATCTTAGCATGAGAATAGCTGGTCTGCTGGCAGATTTATTTAGTTGGATGCCAGGTTTGACTTTTCAGATATCTGGTATAGGTGGAGTAGAAGAATTTGAAGCAGTACTAACTATTGGCAGTAACTCATTTCTCAGTTTGACCCTGGTTATTTTAGGCTTTATTTTTGGAGCAGGGCTTTTACTTGAGAAAGTTCTTGAGGTATAAAAGGAGGAAAATAGAATGTTATCGAGAAAAAGAATTATAACAATAATAATAATTTTATTATTGGTCTTTGTTTATATAGATGCCCGGATGATTACTGATAATCAGGGAATGGCAACACTATTTAATGTAGATATCTCTTATAGCGGTAATTTAGATTGGTCATCAAATGGGGATTATCAGTATAGTTCAGAGGTTTCTGGTGAAGAGACTTATGCTGGGGCTGATTTAAGTAGTCTCCGAGTTGTAAATAGTTTCGGAGAAGTTGATATTATCGGGGAATCAAGGGATGATATCAGTATAGATTACAGGATTGTTGTTAAGGCTGCAACTGATGAAATCCTGGAAAGGACAGTTGATCAGGTGGCTTTAGAATTAAATCAGACCGGTCAGGAACTAGAAGTTTCAACGGCTAAACCTGGTAATAGAGAGAGAATTAATATTTCGACGTATCTGACGATTAGGGCACCAGATGAGCTGGCCATTGATCTCTATAGCAGGTTTGATGATATCAGGATAGAAAATATCGTTAGCCAGGTTGCTATCGATAGTAGCTATGGCGATGTTGAACTTTCAGAGATTACCGGGCCAGTAGATATTGAGGCTAGCTTTAGTAATTATAGGATCAAATCAGTTCAGGAAATGATAACAGGCAAGCTTTCCTATACCGATATTGTTATCGATCAATTAAACTCAGATCTTGAGCTTGATCTCCAGTTCTCAGATTTAGATTTATATCTGTCAGAGGGACCTGATACCTGGAGTTATGATCTTAGAACAAATTTCGGCTCTATTAATAGTAGATATGATTTCCAGTTAACAGAAGATGGTACAAGAACTAGCTATAATCAGAGGAGAGACGGACAACCGCTAATCAGAATTGATGGGAGATTTACAGATATAACTATTCATTAAAAAGGAGAGTATTATAAATGGCAAATACGAAGAAGATCGATCTAAGAAGTGATACAGTAACTAGACCTAGCAATGAGATGCGCCAGATTATGGCTACAGCCGATGTAGGTGATGATGTCTATGGTGAGGATCCTTCAATCAATGAACTTGAAGAGAGAGCAGCTGAGATTCTAAATAAAGAGGCCTCTCTATTTCTGCCAAGTGGGACAATGGGTAACCAGGTAGCTCTGCTAACTCATACTACCCCTGGTCAGGAAATTATTTTAGGAGATGAAAGTCATATCTTTTATTATGAAGTTGGTGGGTTGGCCAGGCTTGGTGGTCTTCAGGCCAGAACAATTTCAGATGAAAATGGATATCTCGAGCCAGCAGCTGTAGAGCATGCAATCCGAGGCGAGAATATTCATTATCCTGAGACTGGTTTAATCTGCATGGAGAATACCCATAATAGGCGAGGTGGAATTTCTTATAGTGTAAATAAGATTGAGCCGATAGCAGAATTGGCAAGCGCAAAGAATATTCCCCTTCATCTTGATGGCGCCAGGATCTTTAATGCAGCCTATCAGGAAGATATTGATCCAGGAGATCTGGTAGCAGAATTTGATTCAGTGATGTTCTGTCTTTCTAAAGGCCTTGGAGCTCCAGTAGGTTCAATCTTAGTAGGTAGTGAAGAGTTTATAAAATCAGCTAGAAAAAACAGAAAACTTCTTGGTGGTGGTATGCGTCAGGCAGGAATTATAGCAGCAGCAGGTCTTTATGCTTTAGAAAACCGGAATGTCCTTAAGGCAGACCATGAGCAAGCAGAAGAGCTAGCAAAAATAATTAAAGGTTTTGAGACAGATAAATTAGAAGTATTCAGGCAGTCGACTAATTTTGTCATGCTTCAATGTAATAATAAGGGAGGAGCAGAATTAATTACTCAGAAGTTAAATGAAGCAGGTATCTTAACCAATCAGTTTTCTGATCAGTTGATCAGATTGGTTGCCCATCAAGACCTGGCAGATAGCGATCTCGAAATATTTAAAGAGAGAATGAAAGAGATAATAGAAAGCTTATAATATTATAAAAAAATAAACTGCAGTAAAATTGTAAACTTTATCTTATTATGTTATAATTTAAGCAGATAAAAGTTTATTATTCTAATATATAGAAGGGGTGTTAATAATGACTATAGAAAGACTTATTAATTCAGAAACTCCTCAGTTTAATTTAAAGGACCAGGATGGTAATAATGTAAACTTAAGTGATTTTGAAGGCCAGAAAGTACTGCTATCTTTTCATCCTTTAGCCTGGACCGGAATCTGTCAGACTCAGATGGAAGATTTAGAAGGGCATTACTCTTTATTTGAAGAATATGATACTGTACCATTTGGTGTTAGTGTAGATTCGACTCCCTGCAAAAAGGCCTGGGCTAAAGAAATAGATATCACCAATCTTAAAATGCTTTCAGACTTCTGGCCCCATGGTGGCCTTGCTCAGAAACTTGAAATATTTAGAGAAAAAGATGGGTTTTCAGAAAGGGCCAATATCTTAATTAATGAATCAGGCAAGATAGTTTGGGCTAAGAAATACGCTATTGATGATGTCCCGGATCTTGAAGAGGTATTTGAAGTCATTAAAAATAATTAAGGTGGTATCAAAACATGAATTCCTATTTACAGGACCTCTTAATAAATAAAGATAAAGCTGGTGTTGATAAATATCTTAAAAGGTTAATTAGAAATAAACACTGGACCTTAATTAGTCTAATTGATGAACTGCTACCAGGATTGCTCTTTGAGTCAAATCTAACTTATGGTAGTTTTCATCAGATTAAGATGGCTTTATTTCTTCGCCGTCTTTCGATTAATAATATTTTAAGTAAAGAGACTGAAGAAGAAGTGGCCAGAGTTATTCTGACTGAAATGCTTAATAGAAATTGGCTTAATATAGAAGCTGGAGATTTTAAAGGGGCAGACAGGATTAATCAACCGCTGGATAATATGGTAGAAGAGCTTAATAAGGGCAATATCCATAATAGCTATTACTATGCCATTCAGGAATATAAAGAGAATCCGGCAAACTTATCAGAGTATCTCCTTGGGATTGGTTCTCTGGCAGTTCCTGATTCATTAGGCCATAGTTTGAGTTGTTTTCAGCCAGTGATTGAAGATCTGGTCTTTCCTCATCACCAGTATGCAGAGACGGCTCTGCTTTCATATATAACCTATTTAGGCCGGAGGGATATTCCAGAAGACTTTGATCCTGGAGATTATAGCTTAGTTACAGAGCCAGATTGGACGGAACTTCTTAAAAAAGCTGCTTCAGGTACTGGAATTATTAATCTTCACCATATGATTACCAGTTATATTTATCTTGCCTGGAAAGGTTCAGATTATCATCAAGGAGATTATAAACTGCCGTATAAGATATTAGGCGATTGGTTTAAAGATAAGAAGATTGATAAAGCACGTCTGGAGAGAGTTGAAAATTTAGAGGTATCAACCTGGCTTCCTTCAGACTATACTAGCTTCTATGATGCCTTTGATTATGATAACCCAGATGAAACTGCTAGAATGGTTATAAATTTAGCCGAAGCAAAATATAGCCGTCTTTATGACTGGATGATAAGGCTCTATGCAGATGATTATTATCAGCCACAATGGAATCCTCATTTCTATACTGGCTTATATTCGGCATTATCACTTTATGGCATGGAAGACATTGATGATCTTGCTGTTTTAAGGATGGCTTTAGATCAGGCTGTTAGATATTATATAAGTGGAATGAAAAATTAATGTATTTAATCTAACAAAAAGACGTATTATTTTCCAATAATAAGTTTTTGGTTTTAGGAATATTAATTAAGTCTTAAAAAACTTATGAATATATAATAAAACTTGACATTTTATCTTTTAAAGATTATAATTTAAATAATCTTGCTGTGACCGTTTAAATCACAAAAGTAAGGAGGAGGATTGCGGATGAAAAATGATTTAAATCAAAGAGAAAATTGGACGACACGATTAGGTTTTATTTTAGCTGCTGCAGGTTCTGCTGTAGGACTCGGTAATATCTGGCGTTTTCCATTTGTTACAGGTACTAATGGAGGTGCCGCATTCTTATTTATTTATTTAATCGCTATTATTCTAATAGGATACCCATTAATGGTTACTGAGATGACCTTAGGTCGGAAAACTCAGCGGAACCCGGTTGGAGCTTTTAAAGCTCTGGCACCTAATACACCATGGTGGCTTGTTGGTGCTCTTGGTGTTTTAACTGGTTTTGTTATTCTTAGTTATTATTCAGTAGTAGCTGGTTGGTCACTTGCTTATATTTTTAAGGCATTAGGTGGATTTACTTCAGATATGGCTTTTGGCGATATCTTTGTTGGTCATATAACTGGTGTTGGAGTTCCAATCTTCTGGCATGCTGTCTTTATGATAATAACTATTGGCGTTATCAGTGCAGGAGTTGTTAAAGGTATACAGAGAGCTGTTAAAACATTAATGCCAATACTTTTCGTATTGCTGTTGGTTTTAATATTTAGATCAGTTACTCTAGATGGAGCTGGTGAAGGTTTAAGGTTTTATTTATCTCCTGATTTTAGCGAGATTACAGCTCAGACCTTTATGGATGCCATTGCACAGGCCTTCTTTACATTGAGTTTAGGTATGGGTGCTATGATAACCTATGGTAGTTATTTATCAGAAGATGAAAACATTGGCGATAATGCAGCCTATGTTGTTGGTCTTGATACATTAATAGCTGTCCTTTCAGGTCTAGCTATATTCCCTGCGCTATTTGCATTAACTGATGTTGCTCCAGATGCAGGGCCAGGACTTACATTTATAACCTTACCTGCAGTATTTGCAGAGATGCCATTAGGTTCATTCTTTGGTTTCCTATTCTTCTTGTTATTGTCCATTGCAGCTTTAACTTCAGCTATTTCATTATTAGAGGTAGTTGTCGCCTGGGCAGTAGATGAAAAGGATATGGAAAGAAAGAGGGCTTCAATAATTGTTGGTATTATTATCTTTATTGTCGGTATTCCACCGGTTCTTGGCTATAGTACCTGGGGAGATTTTTCATTCTTAGGTTTTGATATTCTTGATACTTATGACTGGTTTGCAAATAGTATCTTCCTTCCACTAGGCGGTCTTTTAACTGCTGTCTTTGCCGGTTATGTCTGGAAGGCTAAAAATCTACAGGATGAAGCCAATAAGAAAAGTGGAGTCATTAATATTGGCGAATGGTATGGATTCTTGGTAAAAATTGTTGTTCCAATTGCAATCGCCGTAGTTATGGTTGTATCAATAGTTCAGACATTTATGTAAAGAACTGTTCACTTGAGAAGTTATGTGATAGAGAAGTTAGTATAGAGTAAAATACGGTCCAGCAAGAAAAACCCTGACCTCCGCAGTCAGGGTTTTATCTTTTTCTATGATAATTTTTAACATCAGCAATAAATTTCTTCTTTAATTTTGCCTTTTTTAATGAAATCTCATCAATTAAAGGCCAGTCAAGCTCAAGCCTATTATATTCTTCAATTAATATTCCGGCAGTTCGTCCTTTAAACTTTTTAGCAGGTGGGCTGTAGTATTTAGATTCTCTGATTCCACAGGAAGGAGATTTTTCTTTTAATATCATTCCCGCAGCATTGCTATATTTTCTTAAATACTGTCTGATTACTTTTTTTAAAATTCCACTCTTAATCTGCCAGCGATCATTAAAAATATAGCCAATTTCTTTTCGGTTGTTTAGAACTATAAGCCTTATGGGAGGCCTTGGCATGCCCATTCCAGCAGCAACTTCAGGACAGATAGGTTTTAAAATAAATTCATTTTTTAATTCTTTAATTTCTTCTAGTTCAATAATAGAACCATCATAGCGGCAGGCTTTAAAACTCAGGCATCTACTAATTAGAACTAGAGGTTTATCCTTATTATAAATCTTTTCTGTCATTTAACTTCACCTCATAAATTACTTCTTTATTTAATTTAATTCTCCTTTTTTTCTTCAAGATGAAGGGAATTAGCTCTTGATGAAGAATTAATTATAAAAGAGCTATGGAGGTATTATAAAATGAAAAGTTATAGAAAGCATTTGATTATATTTTTAATGATTTTTACCGTTTTTATAACAGGGTCCTCGTCGCAGGCAGAAGATAATTTTGTTGAAATGGTTAAAAATGCTACATTTCAAGAAGTTCAGGAGTCTATAGAGGCTGGTGCAAATATCAACATTAGAAATCAAGTTGGTGAGACACCGCTTATTGCAGCGGCAAGGCATAACCATAATCCTCAAATAATCTTTTTGCTTGTTGAGAATGGGGCTATAGTTGAGGCTAGAGATAATTCAGGTAGATCAGCTTTATATAATGCAGCAAGATATAATAGTAATAGTTCAGTATTAAGAACTTTAATTAATTATGGAGCAGCTGTTAATGTAGTTGTCGATGATAGAACAACACCACTCTTAGCTGCTGCAGAGACAGGTTCCAATGAGAAGGTCAGATTATTAGTGCAAGCAGGAGCAGGTGTTGACAATCAGAATAGAGAAGGTGAAACTGCACTCCATATCTTATCAGAAAAGTCAAGTGCATTAACAAGTATTAGATTATTATTGAATTCGGGTGCCAGTGTTAACATAAAAGATAATCAGGGTAGAACAGCTTTGCACAGGGCAGCATCTAGATCGGATTCTAGTCTTATTAGACTTTTACTTGACAATAATGCCAGACCTAATCTCAAAGACAACAATGGTATTACACCATTAATGCTGACAGTCAGAAACGCCAGGAATATAAATGATATTGAAAAATTATTGAAAGCAGGAGCTGAAATTGATCTCCAGGACGGTCAAAATAGAACCGCTTTTCTTCATGGTATTATAGCTGATAGATCAATAACTATTCTTGAATACCTTATAGCTCAAGGAGCAGATATAAATCATCTTGATAGAAATAAACAGGGAGCACTTCATTATGGAATCAGAAGTCAGGCAAGTGAACGACTATTGAACTGGTTAATTTCAGAGGGGATAGCTGTTGATCATCAGGATTCTGATGGCCTGACTCCTCTCCATTATGAATTAAAAGCCAGGCCAGATTATAATAGAGTTCAGATACTTCTGAATGGAGGAGCAAACACTAATAGTTTAACTCCAGATCAGCAGACTCCTTTAATGCTGGCATTAAAAAATACCAATGATGCAGCAATAATTAATAATTTAATCAATTATGGAGCAGAGGTTGAACCAGAGAATACCTATCGTGATAGAACTCCATTAATGCTTGCTGCAGCTAATACTAGAAATGAAAATATAATTAATGCTCTCCTTGCAGAAGGTGCAGAGGTGGGAAGAAGAGATGCTGATGGTAGAAGGGTAGTTGATTATCTTGATGGCAACCAGGCTTTATTTGGTACTGATGCTTATTGGGATCTTCAGTATTTAGAGCCTGATAAAAGAAAGATTGATACTTTAGATTTAAAGTCACCTACAGGGGCAGCCACTAGAAGTTTAATCATTCCTTCATTAGGCCATGCCTATGCAGAAAACTGGTGGCCAAAGGGAGCCTTATTCCTTGCAGGTGAAGCAATAATGCTTGGAATGGCAGTAACTAGAAATGATCTTAGTCAAGCTACTCCTTATCTAATTGGGTTTTCTGCCTTAAAAGCATTTGAAATTTTTGATGCTCTCAATGAAGTTGGAAAATATAATGAAGATGCCGAAGACTATAATCAGCAGGTTAAAGAATTTAATCTTCGACTGGAATAAACCTTTATAATTCATAGATCTTGCAGGAATTCTGCTATTTATCTTGAAATATGATAAATAAGCAAATTTTTTGGAAGGATGTATTGAAATGAGAATAAATAGCAGTAATTTAAATAGAAATAAGCAGATAAATAATCTTGTGTCAAAAACTGAAAGTCTTGAGAAATCGTCTTTTCAGGAAAAGTTAGAGGCAGTTAATGAAGAAAATATCCGTGAAAGACTTGATTCTTTACTAGATTATGTCGATCAATATGGTGAAAAGTTAAAAGAAACTATGGATAAGAAAGATCTTCAGGCTTATAAAGAGCAGGTAAAAGAATTCTTGCAGATTATTCAGGAAGAATTCGCCAGAACTAAACAATCATTTAGCTGGGATAACCAGGGGAATTTAAAGACTTATATGATTATAGAAAAAATAAATCATGAAATGGAAATACTTCAGGAAGAATTTATTCAGGATCAGGCCGATGTACTGGAAGTAGTCCGAAAGATTGATGAGATAAGAGGGTTACTCCTAGACCTTTATATTTAATTACTCCAGGGGAGGAGGGGTTTGTCAGTATGAATCAGGAAAAGATTTCTATATTTCTTTTAGTTTTAGTTTTCTCAATCATCATATTCTTGCCGCAAAATATAGCAGCTGAAACACCAAATATATTTTATCACGGGGAAGAGATTACTGATGATCTTAATCCAGAAATTATCGAAGATACCTATTTAGTTGATGCAAGAGCTCTGGCAAACCATCTAGGTCTTGAGCTTGAATGGATTAGTTCTCTAAAATCCCTCAATCTTTCTAGAGAAGATACTGAATTAAGAATGATGATAGATCATCGATATATTCAGATTGGCAATTCTACTCAGAGAATTGATGTAGGTGCAAGCTTGATTGATGAAACAAGTTATGTACCATTAAACGATGTGGTTAGAGCTTTTGGTTATTTAACGAGCAATGAAGATAACGGTGACTTTTACATATTCCAACCAGAGACTCAGATTCATGAAGCTTATTGGAGCGATGATGAGCGAATGATCTTTCTTGATATGGATGAAATAACTCCTTATAGACTAACTCCAACAGATGATCCTAAAGTTATGAAAATAGAAGTTGATAAAGCGGCACTTTCAGATCAATTTTTGGATAATGTGTCCAATGAAAATTTTAATTTAAGAGTAAGAGAGAATGAAGTAGAATCCAGGCTTGAGATAGTTATTTCAAGTCTCCACCCGATTCCATATCGTCGGGATGGAGGTATAGAAGAAGATGGCAGTAATCTTGTAGTTAAATTTAATCCTCGTCTTGTCAATATTAATTGGAGAGATGATGATTTTCTTGAAATAGAAGCTAATTCAGCTATGGAAAGGCCAGAAATTTTCTTTCTTGAAGATCCAAGAAGAATGATTATAGATATTCCAGATCTGATGCTGAGTGAAGTAGATCTTGATATTGACGAGAATGATTATATAAAAGATATTCGCTTAAGTCAGTTTTCTGAAGATCCAATAATTTTGAGAGTCGTTTTAGAATTAAGTGATGATTCTCATTTAGGCATAGATGAATCAGTTCCTGATGATAAACTGGTCTTTAGGCCAACAGAACAAACAGTTGTCAGAGATTTGGCCTATGAGCCAGGAATGATCTCATTTGTGACAAATACTAAGATAAATCCTAGTATTTTTACTTTATCTGATCCAGACAGGCTTGTAATAAATATGCTCCATACCAGCCGGTCTGAGGACTTCCCTGATAAAATCAATGTTGATAATTCAACTATTAAAGAGCTCAGAACTTCCCGGTTTGATCGAGAAACAGTCAGGCTGGTTGCAGAGTTATATCAACATAGTGGTTTTGATTGGGAAGTAGAAGAGAGAGATGATGGTAGTTTTTATCATACGGTTAAATTAGAGAATAAACTAAGAGAGATTTATTTTTCTGAACAGAATAATTTTCAGAACCTCCATATTGATTTTACTGGTAATGTAGATTATGAAGTCCGGAAATTCTCTCATCCTCATCGAATCGCAATTGATATAAAAGGTCTTGAACGGGAGGATATAGATGATTTTGAACTTCCTAAACCTGAAGGCATGGTTGAAGAAGTAAGAAAAGGTATATTAGAACTTAATGGTGAAGAAATTATCAGAGTTGTTTTTGAATTAAACGACTTCTATAATTATCAGATTTTATCAGGAGATCCAGATAGTGAAATTATGGTCTCTCTAGCTCGGGAACAGTTAGATGACACTTCGACTACAATAGTTTTAGATCCAGGTCATGGCGGTTTTGATTCTGGAGCTATAGGACCTACAGGCTTAACTGAAAAAGAAGTAGCATTAGCAATATCATTGAAGGCAGCAGAACTGCTTGAAGATACTGGCCATCAGGTCATTTTAACTAGAGATGATGATACATTTATCAGTCTGCAGGACCGTGTTAGGTTTGCTAATAATAGCGATGCTGGTTTATTTATCAGCATTCATTCCAATGCAGCTCATAGAAATACTGCTAGAGGAATAGAAACCTATCATGCTCCTAATAGACGATCTGATAGTTACTTTCTTGCAAGTATTATGCAGAGAAGTATGTTAAATCATCTAAGCCTGTATGATAGAGGTGTTAAGTCAGACAACTTTTATGTAATTAGAAATACAGATATGCCAGCAGTACTTCTGGAGATTGGCTTCCTTTCAAATAGAGAAGAGGAAGAATTATTAAGAGATAGCTCTTTTAGAGAAAGAGCAGCACGCTCAGTAGCTGCAGGAATCGAAAATTATTTTGAGCATATTTATTCTGGAGAGGAGGAATAAATTTTGTATAATCTTGAAAGGATTAAAAAACCTGGTTATGTTCTTCTGGTTCTGCTTGTTTTAGCAGTAATCTTCCTCCTCCAAATAACAGGAGATGAATATCCTCCGCCAGGCGAGAGAGAAGTTAATATTTATTTTGCCACAGAGGATGCTATGTATTTAGATCCGGAAATAAGAACCTTACCTGGAGAAGACTTATATAGGGAGGCGGTTGAAGAGATTATCGCCGGACCAGGCTCAGATGAATTAAGACCGACAGTTTCAGAAGCAACCGTATTAATTGATTATAGTTATGAAGAAGGCTTGATAACTTTAAACTTTAATGAGGCTATAAGATCGGATCATCCTGGTGGTAGCTCTGGTGAACGTTTAACTATCTATTCAATAGTAAATACAATGACAGCACTTCCAGGAATCGATGAGGTTGCTTTTAGAATAGAAGAGGAAGAATTAGAAACTTTAATTGGTCATCTTGATTTAACAATTCCCTATAGTTATTCAGAGGATATTCTTTTAGAGAATACTCCTGATGAAGAATCCACAGAAGAATATGAGATAGAGATTGAAGATAATTAATGATACTCCGGAGGTTTAGTAGCCTCCGGTTTTTTTATGAAAAAAATAATTTAAATTATTTTGTTTTTTAGGCAGGAATTTGGCTTTAGACCTATAATACATGATAGAGAAGAAATTGGTACTGTCCATTAATCCATTGTGCCAATTTAATGAGGTGAAATTATGGAAATAGAGATTAATAAACAAAGTGGTCTGCCGATTTATCTTCAAATAAAAGAGCAGATCGAAGAGATGATCGATAAAGGAATATTAATGAGAGGCGAAAGACTCCCACCTGAAAGAGAACTTTCAAAAAAATTGAATGTTAGTAGGAATAGAGTTAGTGCCGCCTATAAAGAATTAGAGCAGAATGACATTCTCCTTTCCCAGCAGGGTAAAGGAACTTTCGTTAAAGTAGGTCCAAAGGGACTTAAAGAGCCGAGCAGGAAAGATAAACTTTTAAAGATTATTGACCTGGCAATGGATGAGGCCATAGAAATGGGTTTTAGCCTGGATGACTTTTTAACAATAGCCTATGTTAGAGCCAAAGAGAAGGAAGAATTAAGAAATCAGACAAAGGTCGCCTTTATAGAATGCAGTAAAGAACAGTTAGAGGCAATGATTAATGCTACAGCCATAGAAAAAGAAGTTGCCGTTATTCCGATAAAAGTTCAAGAGATGCATAATGAGCCGGAAAGGATTTCAAGAGTATTAAATAAAGTAGAAGTAATTATTACAACACCGTTTCATCTTGATGAGGTCGAGGAATTCCTGGCCGGTAGCGATAAAAATTTAGTTGATATGACCCTTGAACCAGAAATGAAGACGATAGTTGATATTGCAAGGATACCAGAAAAAAGTAAGGCCGGATTGGTCTGCCAGTCAGAAAGCTTTGCTAAAGAGGTAGAAAGTTCACTAAAGGCTAATAATCTTAATAATTTTAAACTGAATTATACAACCACTGAAGAAAATGAGCAATTAGAACTATTTTTATCTGCTCAGGATGTTGTAATTTCTTCCCCGGCCCGTTATAATTCTATTCAGGAGAAAATTGATGGACACAAAAAGGTTATCAATTTTCAATTCACCCCTGACAGGGGATCTATTAATTTATTAAAAATGACACTCTTAGATGTTAATCAGATTGAATAAAAACTAGAGGTGAAAAAAATAATGGAAAATCAGTCAAAACCAACAGTAGTTCTTGGTGTAATTGGAGCAGATGTACATGCAATCGGAAATCAAATCTTAGAACATGCTTTAAAGGAAGCAGATATCAAACCAGTTAATATTGGGGTAATGTCCAATCAACAGGAATTTGTATCAGCTGCAGTAGAAACAGGTGCAGATGCAATCTGGGTCTCATCTCTTTATGGCCATGGCGAAATGGATTGTCGAGGTCTGAGAGCAAAATGCAAGGAAGCCGGTATCGGAGATATTATTCTCTATGTTGGAGGGAATCTTGTAATCGGTAAACAGTCCTGGGATAATGTTAAAGATCTTTTCTTGAATATGGGCTATGATCGGGCATATCCACCAGGAACTCAGCCAGAAACAGCAATAGATCACTTGAAAGAAGATCTTAATGAAATTAAAATTCCGGAGGGCGAAATTAATGCAGCAAGCCCTGCTCATTGATATAGGTAGCACTTTTACTAAAGTAGCAAAATTTAATCTCGATTCTCTGGAACTTGTTGCCAGGAGTCAGGCTTATACTACAGTTGAATCGGGAATCAATCAGGGTCTATTAAAAGCGCTGGAGGATATTCCAGATTGGGAGTCCGCAGATTATAAACTGGCCAGCAGCAGTGCAGCCGGTGGCTTAAAGATAGTGGCTAGCGGTCTGGTTCCAGAATTAACAGCTGAAGCTGCCCGGCAGGCAGCTCTTGGTGCCGGCAGCAGGGTCATTGGAAGTTATTCCTATGAACTGACGTCGAGAGATATCAGTGCTATTAAAGATGATAATCCAGATATTATTTTGCTGGCTGGAGGAACTGATGGAGGTAATCAGGAGATTATTCTCCATAATGCCAGAAAGTTGGCTAAATCAAATCTTAATCAGCCAATCGTTATAGCTGGGAACCGATCTGCAGTTGATCAAGTTGAAGAAATCCTGAAATCAGATGGCAAAGAGACTTATATTACAGAAAATGTCATGCCAGAACTTGAAAAATTAAATATAGAGCCAGCTCGTCAGAAGATTAGGGAGATCTTTTTAGATAGAATAGTGTCAGCCCGGGGTTTTGATCAGGTCAAAGAATTTATCAATGGCGTTATCATGCCAACTCCATCAGCAGTTCTTCAAGCAGCAGATTATCTCTCAAAAGGTGCCGGAGACGTTGAAGGTTATGGCGATTTAATTATAGTCGATATTGGAGGAGCAACTACCGATGTTCATTCAGCAGCAGCAGGCCATCCCAGGCAGTCAGGAATCAGTCAGCGTGGTCTTGAAGAACCATATCTAAAAAGAACTGTTGAAGGCGATCTAGGAATGAGATATAGTGCAGAGGCCTTGTTTAATCTCAAACCAGAGTATCGCTGGCAGCAATTATTTAAACAGGAGTATAATAATGATTTAGAAATAGAAAATTTCAAAAATCATATAAATAGAGTAAGCAGTCAGCCTGATTATCTCCCGGAATCAGAAAATGCTATCAGGTGCGATAATATTTTAGGTAGAGAGGCAATTAGGATAGCAGTTACCAGACATGCTGGAATTTTAAAGTCTATCTATACTCCTAGAGGTGAAGTCTTTGTTCAGGAGGGTAAAGATTTAACAGGAATTAAAACAGTAATAGGCACAGGTGGGGTTATTGTACATAATCAGGCACCTGAAGAAATATTAACAGGTCTACTCCAGAAGAATCAGTCTGATCCAGAAACACTCAATCCTGAAAGGCCGGAATTTTATTTAGATAATCATTATCTACTTGCAGCCTTAGGATTGTTAGCAGAGGTTGAACCAGAAAAGGCAGTAAAATTAATGAAAAAATATCTATTGAAATTAAAACAGGGGGATCCAGTATAAGATGAGTAATTTAAAGAATCAGAAGATACCAGAAGAAGAATTTTTAAAAGAGCGGGAAGAAGTTTTGCAGGCCTGGCCAACAGGTGAAAATGTTGATCTTGATGAGGCAATCCAATACCAAAAAGACTTACCGGAACATAAAAGGATGGCATCAAGATTGATGAAAGCGGAAGAAGAGGGAGAGACACTAATTCAGCCTAGAGCAGGAGTTGCCCTTCCTGATGAATTAATTGAGCTTTTAAGCTATCTTGATGAAGAAGGGGAAGCAGACCTGCTCCCAGTAACAATCGATAGCTATACCAGACAGAACCAGTATAAAGAAGCAGAACAGGGCATTGAAGAGAGTCAGGAGATGGGCAGATCAATGCTAAATGGTTTTCCAGCAGTCAATCATGGCCTAAAAACCTGTAGAAAAGTCATTGAATCCCTTAATCTGCCGGTTCAGGTCCGTCACGGGACACCTGATGCCAGGCTTCTTGCTGAAATCACAATGGCAGGCGGTTTTAGCGATTACGAAGGTGGAGGAATTTCATATAATATTCCCTATGCTAAAAAAGTTTCTTTAGAAGATACAATCAGAGACTGGCAGTATGTCGATAGACTGATCGGTTATTATCAGGAACAGGGTGTTAATATTAATCGTGAGCCTTTTGGTCCTTTAACAGGAACCCTGGTACCACCTGCAGTTTCTCATGTTGTTGCAATTCTTGAGGCTCTACTAGCAGCAGAACAGGGAGTAAAATACTTAACTCTCGGTTATGGCCAAAATGGTAATTTAGTTCAGGATGTTGCAGCTATCCAGACCTTAAGAGAGCTGGCGAATTCCTATTTGACTGATGAAGGATATGAAGATATCAAATTAACAACAGTCTTCCATCAGTGGATGGGCGGATTCCCGCAGGATGAATCAAAGGCTTATGCAGTTATCAGCTGGGGGGCAACAGCGGCAGCTCTCAGTGGAGCAACAAAAGTAATTGTTAAGACTCCCCATGAAGCAATGGGGATTCCCACAAAAGAAGCTAATGCCTCAGGACTGAAAGCAACCAAGCAGATAGTTAATATGCTTAAAGACCAGTCATTAGAGCAGACAACCAAGCTTGACCGGGAGAAAGATATGATTAAAAAAGAAGTTAGAGCTATTCTTGATAAAGTTAAAGAACTTGGCGAAGGCGATTGGGCTAAAGGAACAGTTAGAGCCTTTGAAGCCGGTGTAGTCGATGTACCATTTGCCCCAAGTAAATTTAATAAAGGTAAAATTCTGCCAGCAAGAGATAATATCGGTGCTGTCAGATATCTAAATACAGGAGATCTTCCACTGCCAGATGATGTTAAGGCCTTTCATGAGGAACGTCTGGCTGAAAGAGGTCAGTACGAAGATAGAGAAGCGACCTTCCAGATGGTTATCGATGATATCTATGCCATCGGTAAAGGTATGCTTATCGGAAGACCGAGAGAGTAGGGGGAGATAATAATGACAGAAATCATAGATATTATAGCAGCCCCGGCTCTGACAGGTTTCTATTTTGATGATCAGAAAGCTATTAAATCTGGCGCCAAAACAGATGGCTTAAATTATAAAGGAGATACCGAAACCGCTGGCTTTGAGTCAGTCCGCCAGGCCGGTGAGTCAATCTCAGTTGAATTCATTCTTTCAGATGGCAATCAGGGAGGGGGAGACTGTGCTGCAGTCCAGTATTCTGGAGCAGGTGGCAGAGATCCCCTCTTTTTAAGCAAAGAATTTATTCCAGTAATTGAAGAAGAAGTCAAGCCCTATCTTGTCGGCCAGAAAGTCAATAATTTCAAAGAATTGGCTGAGTTAATTGAGAATATAAAGATAAATGGTAAGCAGCTTCATACTGCCCTCCGTTATGGGTTGAGTCAGGCTGCCCTCTCAGCAGTTGCAGCCAGCAACCAGGAGAGCAGAACAGAAGTAGTGGCCAGAGAATATGGCCTGGAGTTAAAACCGGCCCCTATTCCGATCTTCACCCAGACCGGTGATGATCGCTATCTTAATGCCGATAAAGCCATTATCAAAGGGGCCCAGGTTCTGCCTCATGGCTTAATCAATAATGTGGCAGATAAATTAGGTCAGCAGGGCGAAAAATTAATCAAATATATTAGCTGGCTTAGAGACCGGATTCAGGAGTTTGGTAGCGAAGATTACCGGCCTGCCCTCCATCTAGATGTATATGGAACAATCGGCGAAGCTTTCAACACTATCGAGGAGATGGCAGAATATATTCTGGAAGCTGAAAAAGCAGCTGCTCCTTTTAAATTAAGAATAGAAGGTCCAATGGATGCTGGTAATAGAGAAGATCAGATTAAAGAACTTTCTGCATTAACAGCAAGGCTAGAAGAACTCGGCTCAAAAGTTGAACTTGTTGCAGATGAATGGTGTAATACCTTTGAAGATATTAAACTTTTTGCCGATAACAATGCCGGCCATATGATCCAGATTAAAACTCCAGATCTTGGCGGCATCAATAATACAATCGAAGCAGTCCTTTATTGCAAAGAGCAAGGCCTGGGAGCTTATCAGGGTGGAACCTGTAATGAGACAGACCGGTCAGCCCGAATTTGTACCGATATAGCTCTGGCAACCAGACCGGATCAGATCCTGGCCAAACCAGGAATGGGCCTCGATGAAGGCCTGATGATAGTTAATAATCAGATGCAGCGGACATTAAGACTGCTGGAATGGAAAAAATCCAATCAGCAGACCAATCAGATAAAAACTGAAGGAGTAGGTAGATAATGCAAGCAGAATTCAAGATACTGGCACCAACAGCCATTCTCGGCTACGGTTTCCCGATAAAATCATTCGAAGCTGGTTTAACTGAAACCCCAGATATTATTGCCGTCGATGGCGGCTCAACAGATCCTGGCCCCTATTATTTAGGTTCAGGCAAGTCTTTCACAGATAGAGAGGCAGTTAAAAGAGATCTCCGCTTGATTATCAGAGGCGGCCAGAAATTAGATATACCTGTTCTGGTCGGAACTTCAGGAGGTTCAGGAGCTGACTCCCATCTTGACTGGACAGAAGAGATAGTCAAAGAGCTGGCCAGTGAAGAAGGCTGGAATCTCAAAGTTTCATTAATTGGTTCCCAGTTCGATAAAGAATACTTAAAATCAAAGCTGGCAGACGGCGAAATTTCACCGCTCGCTCCAGCTGAAGAAATTAAGGCAGCAGACATCGATAATTCTACCAATATAGTTGGGCAGATGGGCATAGAACCAATCATGGAGGCCTTAGATAACGAACCAGATGTAGTCCTCTGTGGCCGCGCCTATGATCCGACAGTCTTTGCCGCCCCGGCAGTAAAAGCTGGCTTTAAACCAGGCCTGGCCTTCCATCTTGGTAAGATTCTGGAATGTGCCAGCATAGCAGCCGATCCAGGCAGCGGCAGTGATTGCATGCTAGGAACCCTAAAAGAAGATTCATTTATCTTAAAGCCACTCAATCAGGAGCGGCGCTGTACAGTAACCTCAGTTGCAGCCCACACCCTCTATGAGAAGGCAGATCCCTATCACCTTACCGGACCAGGTGGCGAGATCGACCTAACAGATACTGAATTTACAGCAATCAGCGATAGAGAAGTTGAAGTTAAGGGCAGTAAATTCATTCCGGCTGAAAATTATACGATCAAGCTAGAAGGAGCAGAGCTAGTCGGTTACCGGACAATCTCTCTGGCTGGAGTTAGAGATCCGATCATGATCTCCCAATTAGATAATATTCTTGAAAGTATCAGAGCCATGGTCAGAGATAATTTTGATGATCTCAGCGAAGATGATTACCAGCTTATCTTTAAGAAATATGGCCAGGATGGCGTCATGGGAGAGCTAGAACCAAATCGTAACCAGCCAGCCAATTATGAACTTGGCCTGGTTATTGAAGCTATCGCTAAAACCCAGGAAATGGCTGATACTATCTGCAGCTTTACCCGCTCAAGCCTTCTCCATTACGGCTACAAAGGCCGGAAAGCAACAGCAGGTAATCTAGCATTTCCTTATTCTCCTTCAGATTTCAGAGGCGGCGAAGTTTACAGCTTTAGTCTCCATCATCTCCTCGAAGTAGATGATCCAATCAAGCCATTCAAATCTGAAATCAGAGAATTTAAGGGAGGTAATTAAGATGGCCCAAAAATTAATTGATCTAGCAGATGTAGTCAGAAGTAAAAATGCCGGTCCCTATGAACTGACCATCGATATCATCTTTGATAATATCGAAGATTACAATCTGGTCAAGGAGAAAGCCGTCATCACAAGAGAAAGAATAGCAGAGCTCTATCAGGTTCCCCTGGCAGATGTTAAAGATGTAATCCATTTTGAACCGGCCAGAGCAATTAAAGTAACCCTTAAACGACCTATCCCTGCCGGCTCACCAGGAGAGAGAGACGTATATGGCGCCCAGCAGCATGCTCCTCTTCTCGATTTAGAATTATAATTTTTATCAAAATGTGATATGATAAGGAGAGGAGTTGATCAATAAATGATAGATAGTTTTGCCCATTCAGTTTATTATGCACCAAGGGGAAAGGATAGAATCCTCTTTTTAGGAAATAATATATCTCAGATGCATCTCCATGCCAATGATCGCTTGATTGGCCTGATTGGAGATGCCGGCGCTGGAAAATCACTCCTCATCAAAGGAATGTTTCCAGGTTTAACCCTGACCAATGATGATGAAGGTATCAATGCCAGGCCATTACCGGTCCTCGATGATTATGAGGAAGATCATTTCCAGTCTCATACATATCATGTTGATATTAGATTTGAGACAGCCTTTACCCAGCCCTGGCAGTTGGCAGAGGCGATAGAGAAAGCCGTCATGAAAGGCCGCCGGGTTATAATCGAACATTTTAACTTGATTGAGCCCCATCTTTCAATAGATCCTGAAGTATTAGTAGGGATTGGCGAGGAAGTTCTTGTTACCAGGCCAGGGGTCTTTGGCCCGACGGCAGAAGAAGTCAGTAAGATCGTCTTTAAATCAATCAAATATCGCCGGATGGCTCATACAGCTGAAGATTTAACAGCACTGGTCATTGAAAATAGAGGTTATATGCGACCGCCACTCCACAGTGATGTTAAAAGTGGCTTCGTACTTCAATTCGACCAGCAGCCCGATTTTTCCATTGCTGAGATAGAGGCTGAAGTCAAAGAGATGATTGCTGAAAATTACAAAGTCAACTATCTTGATGATGAACATATTAAGATCGGAGATTATAAATATGTCTGTACCGGTCCAAGAATTCATATGAACCGAACAGGAGATGTAGAAGGCTTTCAGCTAATCTCTGATTTTAAAGTGGATCCAAGAACAGGCTTTTTCCTGATGGCAGGTCTTGTCGGTAATGAGCGGAGCCAGTTCCAGCTTAGCAGACTCTAATAATTAGAATAGTATTTATAGTAATAGAAAGGTGATAACTTATGTCCTATCAAAGAATTAATCGACAATATGACCAGCTCAGACCGGTAGAAATAGAAAGAAATTATACCAAATATGCAGAGGGTTCAATCCTTATTTCAACCGGCGATACAAAGGTTATTTGTACTGCGTCAGTTGAAAATAGCGTTCCTTATTTTTTAAGAGGTAAGAACCAGGGCTGGCTAACAGCAGAATATTCCATGTTACCAAGAGCAACTCAGAACCGCTCAATCAGAGCAGCTGCCAAGGGTAAAATCGGTGGTAGAACAAAAGAAATTCAGCGACTTATTGGCCGTTCTTTAAGGGCAGTAGTCGATCTGGATAAATTAGGAGAGAGGACTATCTGGGTAGACTGCGATGTCATCCAGGCAGATGGCGGTACCAGAACAGCTTCAATCACAGGAGCATTTGTAGCCCTGATAGATAGCATCAACTATCTTCTGGAGACAGAAAAGCTAAAAGAATCTCCAGTCGAAGAATTTATTGCAGCCACTAGTATCGGTATAGTCAATGATAAGGCCCTCCTGGATCTTAAATATCAAGAAGATAGCCAGGCCCAGGTCGATCTTAATCTGGTCATGACTGAATCAGGCCGGATCATTGAAGTTCAGGGCACAGCAGAAGAGACCCCTTATACCAGAAAGCAGCTCAATAGAATGTTAGATCTTGGCGAAAGAGGCATAGAAGAACTTATCAAAATCCAGAAAGAATCTTTAGGAGTTTAAACCATGAGAAAACTATTGATTTCAACAGGCAATAAAGATAAGATTATAGAAATTAGAGATGAGTATCAAGGTTTAGAATATGAGATAGTTTCACCGGACCAGCTTGGCCTTGATCTCGATGTCGAGGAGACAGGCTCTACTCTTGAGGAGAATGCACTCCTTAAAGCCCGGGCCGGAGCTGAGGCCAGTAACCTGCTAACACTGGCAGATGATACCGGTTTAGAGGTAGATGCCCTGGATGGCAGGCCAGGTATCTATT
>CAYONR010000002.1:0-32747 GCA_964405365.1 uncultured Halanaerobiaceae bacterium | reverse complement strand
GTTCTCATAGAGCTTGATTTCCAGCTTCCAACAGCTACTACAACTGCATCATATTTTGCTTTCAAATCAGATAGCTCAAGATCTTTGCCAAGTTTCTGATTACACTTGAATTCAATTCCACCCATTTTATTAAAATGGTCTAACTCTTTATCAAGAAGGTCTTTAGGAAGACGGTATTCTGGTATACCATATCTTAACATTCCTCCTGGTTCAGGCATTCTATCAAATAATACAGAGCCTATTCCTTCAATTCTTAAAAAATAAGCTGTAGCAAGTCCTGCAGGCCCTGCACCAACGATAGCAACTTTTTTATCTGTAAGTTCTTCCATCTCTTCCATATATTCATCATAATGAAGATCAGCAGCTAGCCTCTTAAAATCATTTATAGCTACAGCATCTTCTTTAACATTTCTTCTACAGTCTTTTTCACAGAATCTCGGGCAGACCCTTCCAATACTTATCGGTAATGGTATTCTCTGTTTAATGATACTTAATGCTTTTAAATGTTCCCCTTCTCTTCCAGCTCTAACATATTCTTCGACCTTAGCATGAGCTGGACAGGATATTGTACAGGGGGCCTCACAATCACCACTATGTTCAGATAATAATAAGTTTAAAGCTGTCTGCCTCATATCATCTACTTCATGACCTGATGCTACAATATTCATGCCATCCTGTACTGGATTTGAGCAGGAGGGCAACCAATTACCATTATTTTCATCCTTAACAACACAGACAAAACAGGAAGTATTAATACCAATTCTATTATCATGACATAAAGTTGGAATATCAATTTTATTTTCTTTAGCAACTTCTAAAACTGTCTGACCTGGTTTGGCCGATAATTCCTGGCCATCAATAGTTATTTTAATTTCAGACATCTATTCTTCCTCCCTTTTCACCCGGGATATTGCATCTACCGGACAGACTTCAATACAACTATTACAACGAGTACAGATCTCATTATCAACTACAAAATCATCACTTATTGCATCTACAGGACAGACCTTAATACACTGACCACACTCAATACAGGTTTCCTGATTCAAATAAACGTCTACTAATGCTGTACATTCCATAGCAGCACAATAGCCTTCATCTACATGCGCAAGATATTCATTTTCAAAGAAATTAAGTGTTGATAATACAGGTTTTGGAGCTGTCTGTCCCAGTCCACACAATGATCCTTTTATTATTTTCTCACCAAGATCACTTAATAATTGAACATCTTCATGACTTCCTTCTCCACCGGTTATTCTTTCTAATGTTTCTAACATTCTTTTAGTACCGACTCTACAGAAAGTACATTTACCACAGCTTTCTTTTGCAGTAAATTCAAGAAAATATCGAGCTGTTTCTACCATGCAGCGTCCTTTACTTATTACTATCAAACCACCCGAGCCCATTATTGCGCCTAACTCAGTCAGTGAATCGTAATCTATTGGAGTATCGAAATGTTCCTCTGGAATACAACCTCCACTAGGACCGCCTATCTGGACAGCCTTAACAGTACCTTCTTCAGCACCGCCAATATCATATACAACTTCGCCTATTGTTATACCCATCGGTACTTCAACAAGGCCAGAATATTCAAGGTCTCCAGCCAGTGCAAAAAGTTTGGTTCCACTACTATTTTCTGTTCCTATTTGAGAATATTTCTGTCCGCCATCCCTAATGATTAAAGGTATATTAGCCAGGGTCTCTACATTATTTATCATTGATGGCCTGCCTTTATAACCATAGTCAGTTGGATAAGGAGGACGAAATCTTGGAGTTCCTCTCTTACCTTCTAATGAATGAATTAAAGCAGTCTCTTCACCACAAACAAAAGCACCTGCTCCTTCTTTAACTGTTATCTTTATATCTTTACCATTTATATTATTATAACCAGCTTCTTCTAACTGTTTAATAGCAATATTTAAATTTTTAACTGCTAATGGATATTCAGCCCGGCAATAAATAAACATCCTATTTGCACCTGTTGCATAAGCCCCAATTAACATTCCTTCTAATAATTGATGTGGCAATGATTCCATTGTAGAACGATCCATAAAAGCACCTGGATCCCCTTCATCAGCATTACAAATTAAAACTTTATCTTTTTCATCTTTTTCAGCTAAGAAGCTCCATTTTAAGCCAGTTGGAAATCCGCCACCACCACGGCCTCTCAAACCTGAAGTTTTTACTTCTTCAACAATCTGACCAGGCTCCATTGCTAATGCCTTTTTTAGAGCAGAATAACCACCATGTTCTTCATATTCTTCTATGGATATCGGATTTATTCTACCTGCTAGCTCAGTTACATATAATTTCTCTTTATTTTCTCTATTAGCTGGGCTTTCAAAACGAGAATAATCTTCTAAATTCAAAATTCTATTAATGAATTCTTTTTCTGGTTCTACTTCCTGATATAAATAAGTTCTTTCTTCAGTCTCAATTTCTACTAGTGGTTCGGCGTGACAATGACCAATACATCCTACCTCAACAACTTCAGCATCAGGATTCATTTCTAATATTTTATCTTTAACTTCATTTGCACCAGCAGCAATTCCACAACTGGCCATTCCAACTTTTATTCTCTTAACCATTGTCAGCTTCCTCCTTTTGGCTATAATCATTTAAAATTTTAAGTAATTTTTTTCTCGTTAGATTACCATAAACTTTACCGTTGATACTCATGACAGGAGCAAGACTGCAACAGCCCAGACAGGCAACAGCATCCATAGAAAAAATACCTTCTTCATCAGTCTCACCATCTTCAATTCCTAATTCATCGGTAACCCAATTTAAAACTAAACTAGATCCTTTTATGTGACAGGCAGTCCCATCACAGACTGATATCTTATACTTTCCTGGGGCTATTCTCTTAAATTGAGTATAAAAACTAACTACACCCTCAACCTCTACTGGAGCCATAGAAAAAGCATCACTTATTTCTTTAATATCACTATCTGATATGTAACCCTCAACTTCTTGTCTTTTCTGGAGAGCTTTAATTAGATTAGACTTATTCTTACCTAACTCTTTTAATTCAGGCACATTAATCATCCCCCTGATTATTATTCTCTTCACCTGGCAAATCAAATGAAATAACTTTACTAAATTCTCCATCTTCTTTAACAATCTGTTCTAATTTCCCTTCAGCCTGATCTAACTCCTGCTGGCAAAATTTAATTAATTCTAAACCTTCAGTGAACCTCTCCATTGCCTCATCGAGAGAAAGAAGATCACTATCAAGTTCTCTCACTATAACATCCAATTTATCAATTGCCTCTTCGAAAGAAAGTTCTTCACTATTAAACTTTTCAGTCATTACTGGCCTCCTTAATATTTTCAACTTTACTTAATAACTGGCCATTTTTCAATAAAGTTTTTATTGAATCACCTTTTTGTAATTTATCAACAGATGAAACAACTTCTGATTTATCATCTTCTATTTTTTCAGTGATTGAATAACCTCTTGATAATATTTTCAAAGGACTTAAGCCATCTAATTTTAAAGACAACTTTGATATTTCATCATATTTATTTTTGAAATAACTTTCTATAACTTGACTAAAATCATTACTAATATTATCAAATTCCTGTCTTTGGTCTGAAATAATTAATTCAGGATTTCTCCAAACTCTATTTTTCAAAATAAAATCAAGTTCTTTGCGAGCATCTTTTATCTTTTTATTAATTTTATAATATAACTGCTCACTTAAATTATTAAATCTATTCCTGATACTCACAATATCTTGAACAGCAAGTTCAGCTGCTGCCGATGGAGTAGGTGCTCTTAAATCTGATGCAAGATCAGCAATAGTAACGTCAGTTTCATGACCAACCCCACTTATAATCGGGGTGCTTGCCTCAACAATCTCACGAGCTAAAATTTCATTATTAAAGGACCAGAGGTCCTCTAAAGAACCTCCGCCCCTTGAAATTATTATTAAATCAATATCTTCTCTATTATCAAGATATCTCAGGGATTCTATAAGCTCCCCCACTGATTCACTGCCCTGAACTCTTGCTGAAGCAACCAGCATAGATATCCTGGCATCTCTACGATTTATTACAGAAATAATATCTCTGATTGCTGCCCCACCTGCTGAAGTAACTAAGCCAATCTTCTTTGGAAATTCAGGTATTGGTACTTTATGTTCGTCAGCAAAAAGATCTTCTTTTTCTAATTTTTCTTTAAGTCTTAAAAACTTCTGATATAAATCTCCTTCCCCTTCTTCATTCATAGCTTCAACATATAATTGATATTCACCTCTAGGAACATAGAGATCTATATAACCAAAAGCCCTCACTTTTTGACCATCTTCAGGCTGAAAATCTAGCTTAAAGTTATTACCTTTAAACATTACTGCATTTATTTTTGAATCATCATCTTTTAAACTAAAATACATATGCCCGGAGCGATGATGATGAAAATTAGAAATCTCTCCAACTACCTCAATTTGACTTAAAATATCATCTTTCTTTAATAAATTTTTAATATATCTAGTTACATCTGAAACAGTGAAATGTTTAGACTCCATGATACTCCCGAGCTTTAACAGTGTTTTTCATTAACATAGCTATTGTCATCGGTCCTACTCCACCAGGAACAGGTGTTATTGCACCGGCTCTCTCATAAGCTGAATCATATTCAACATCACCAACTAATTCACCGTCAACTCTATTAATTCCAACATCTATTACGCATGCACCTTCTTTAACCATGTCGCCTGTAATAAAGTTCGGTCTACCGACAGCAGCCACTAAAATATCTGCATCAAGAGTCTCTGCTTTTAGATCTTTAGTTCTTGAATGACAGACAGTTATTGTTGCATTTCTTTCAAGTAATAAATGGGCAACCGGTTTACCAACTATATTACTTCTGCCAACAATTACGGCATTTTTACCTTCAATGTTTATCCCTTTTCTTTCAATTAATTCAATAATCCCTAAAGGAGTACAGGGGTCAAATCTTAATAAATCTTTTTGACCACTAAATAAGCGTCCTGTATTAATTGGATGAAAGCCATCAACATCTTTACCAGGATCAATTGCTTCAATAACTGCAAGCTCATCAATATGATCAGGCAAAGGAAGTTGTACTAGAATTCCATCTATTTTATCATCATTATTTAATTGATCGACTAAATCCAGAAGTTCTTCCTGGCTGATATCGGAATCAACATCATGAAGTTCTGAATGGATTCCAATTTCTTCAGCAGCTTTCTCTTTCATTCCTACATATGTTTCTGAAGCTGGATTATCACCAACCAATACAACAGCCAATCCAGGAACTCTTCCTTCTTCTTTATGATCACTTATCTGACTCTTTAACTCCTCACGAATATTTTTCGCAATTTGCTTTCCATCAATTACCTTATCCATTTTTTTGCCTCCTAATTATATTTAATTAATTAAAATTAAAAATTTAATTCTCGTTACTAAAATATCATTATAAACAAATCTTTGCAAGCTTAAATATATTCTGATAATAACACTGCTATCAAAAAGCCTGCATAAAGCAGGCTTTTTATTATATCTTTCCTAAAATACCATTGATAAATGAAGGGGATTTATCTGAACCATATTCTTTCGCAAGCTCAACTGCTTCATTTATAGCTACTGCCTGTGGAATCTTAGGATTATATTTTATCTCAAATATAGCCAATCTCAAAATATTTCTATCAACTCTAGCCATTCTATTAATACTCCAACCAATTGCATTTTCATTAATTAAGCTATCAATAATGTTTAAATTATGACAGATTCCATTAATTAAATCTTCATGGTAACTATCTTCACTTTCCATATCTACAAAAAGATTTAAAGGTGTGCCTACATCTGCTATAGAACAATTTTCTTTTAATTTACCTTTACAATCTAATGAGTAAAGAAATTGTAAAGCTAATTCTCTTTCTTGATGTCGAGAAAGGTATCTCATCTAAATATTCACCAACTAATAATTAGTTTATTGTTTATTCAATATTTTATCTAAAATTTTAACTATATCTTCATTCAAATCTTCTCTATTACCAATTAAAAACCCTATCACTGTAAATGCTAAAATAACTAATGTTTTAAATACTCCTATTGTAAAAATTAATATAGCTAATGCTAAACCTATTAAAGCACCAGTGATTTCAGATTTATAATTATATATAAATCTTATAAATAATTCTTTCAACTCAGGTTTGGACTCAGAATTATTCATTAACTATCAACCCCCTTTACAAAGAGGTTTATTATTTTAATTATTCTTTGCTTTCGAAGTCGTTTAAAAACTCTTTAGCATCAACTTTTTCTTGTTCTTTTTCTGGTTCTTCTATATCGTCTTTGCTTTTTTCTGAATCAGGCTCGTCTTTAACTTCACTCTTTTCTTTTCTGCTTTTTTTCTTTTTAGACAAAGAATCAACATTATCAATAAGAACTTTTATCTCTGCTAAATCTGTTCCTACAGTCTCATTTAATCTTTCTTTTATTGAGTTCTTTAAATTAGAACTAACTTCAGGTATCGATAAATCACCTTTAATAGTAATCACCAATTCTATATATAGTCTATTCTGTCTGGCATTAACTGTAATATCTTTTATATCAATACCTTCCTGTTCAAGAGTTACAGTTCTAACAATTTTATCAATTGCTTTTAATGAAATGTTAATATCACCATTTTTACCTGTCTGTAGGATTGTAGTTTCATTTCCACTCTTTAAAAGAGGATAAATAGCTATTGCTGAAATTATAGTTATAAAAAGAAATATAATCCCTAAAATATAATTTTGATAAAGATCTTGTTCAACTAAACTCAAAAATCCTTCCCCGGTTAGACCAAAGCTATAAATTGTAAATAATAATGAAACAAACATTAATATAATAAGAAGAATAACCAGGACTAGTTTATGAATTATCTTCATCTAAATCTTCCTCCTCTTTTTCGTCTTTATCAAAATCAACATCTTCATTTCCTTCATGTTTAGGGAAATTAACCCCCTGGACATGTATATTTACTTCTATAATATTTAATCCTGTCATAGCCTCTAATGTTCTCTTTACCTTATCCTGGATTTTCCATGCTAAATCTGGTATAGAATACTCATAGCCCAGAATTAAATAAAGTTCAACTTTTACATTGTTATCATCTTTATCTATTTTTACTCCTCTTGAAAAATCATTTTTACCTAAGACATTAGCCAAGCCACCAGCAAAACCACCGCTCATTGAATAAACTCCATCTATTTCTGTAACTGTTAGACTGGCAATTATACCAATTACATCTTCAGATATCCATATTTCTCCTATTTTTTCAGTGGGCATTTTAAACACCCCTTCTTTTTATAAAATGCTTTTTATTTCTTTATTTCTTTCAACAAAGCATTTTCATTTTCATAATCCCCAACGATAATTGCGCCAACTACATCTCCATTTTTATCTTCAAAAATTTTACAATAAGACATTTCATCATCAATTTCAATCCTGGAAGTCACATCTTCATCTTCATCTTCTGATAAAACTCCAATCGAAACAACATTAACATCGGCAACTTTTAAAGTGTGGGATGGAACAAAGCCAGTAAATTCAGCATCTTTACCAACCATTACTTTTCCAGCAACACTTCCTTCTTCCATTGAAGGAGCCCAGATACCATAGATATTACCATTATATTCTGCTACATCACCAGCTGCATAGACATCAGAAATATTGGTAGACATTTTATTATCAACGATAATCCCTCTGTTTATCTCAAGCTCTGTGCCTTCAACTATACTAGTATTTGGATTTATCCCAGTAGAAAAGAGAACTAAATCAGCAGATATTATAGTACCATCAGCAAGTTCAACTTCTTCTACCTCTTCATTGCCAGATATTTTTTCTACTCCTGCATCTAAATAAAAATTAAATCCATGTTTCTCTTCTAAAATCAATTTTAACTTATCCCCTGCAGCATCATCTATTTGTCGTTGCAAAAGATGTTCTGCTCTCTCTATTACAGTTACTTCAAGTCCAGCCTTTATCATATTATATGCTGATTCAAGTCCTAAAAGACCGCCACCAATTACAGCAGCTTTCTTACAACTTTCAATATGCTCGTAGATCTCTCTGGCATCTTCACCATTTCTTAAAGCATAGACTCCATCTAAACCAAATCCATCTATTGGCGGAATAAAACTACTAGCTCCCTGGGCAAGTAAAAGCTTATCATAAGAAAATTCTTCTTCATCCTCTGCAACTACATATTTTTCATCCAAATTAACATCAATTACCTCTTTATCTAAAAGTAGTTCTATATTATTTTTCTCAAACCATTCCCTATCATTGATAATTATATCTTCAACAGATATATCACCTGAAAGACATTCAATTAATCTCGGCCTATAATAAAATGGATCTTCTTCTTTACTGATAACAGTAATATCAATATCTTGATCTTTAACCTTATTGATTTCTTTTACAGCTGATATTCCAGCAACACCTGATCCAATAACTAAATATCTCATTTATTACCTCCCTAACAAAGCCAAATAATCATGCACGACTCAAATATTCACCAGTACGAGTATCAACTTTAATCACAGTTCCACTTTCTATGAACAAGGGAACCTGTAATTTAAAACCAGTCTCTAATTCCACTTCTTTTGTCCCTCCAGAAACAGTATCTCCCTTTACAGCTGGAGGAGCGTAAGTAACCTCTAATTCAACCGCAGTTGGTAAATTTATATCGATTGGTCTACTTTCATAAAAAGAAACTTCAATTGTCATATTATCTTTTAAAAATTTAAGCTTTTCGCCTAATGTCTCTGTATTTAAGAAGGTCTGTTCATAAGTATCGACATCCATAAATACATGCTTATCTCCATCTTTATAAAGATATTGCATATTCTTGGTTTCAATGTGAGCCTGTTTTACTTTTTCCCCAGCTCTAAAAGTTTTGTTCATAACATGGCCATCTGTTAAACTTTTTAGCTTAGTTCTAACAAAAGCTCCACCTCTACCACTTTTAGAATGTTCAAAATTGATAACCTGATAAATATCATCTTCAAGCTCAATTGTTAAACCAGTTGAAAAATCATTAGTTGATATCATTATCAAAACCACTCCTGTATATTACTATTTACAACTATATTTAATTATAACATCCTTATTAACTTATTTCCAAGATTTAATTAGATAATAATCAATTCTTTATTGCTATTATTTAATGATTTACAACCATCTTCAGTTATCACAAGATCGTCTTCA
Source organism: uncultured Halanaerobiaceae bacterium (assembly GCA_964405365.1). Classification (GTDB taxonomy): domain Bacteria; phylum Bacillota; class Halanaerobiia; order Halanaerobiales; family Halarsenatibacteraceae; genus Halonatronomonas. The sequence goes on along the minus strand of CAYONR010000002.1, from coordinate 23,525 downwards.
ATTCTAACTCCACCCCAATTAGGCAAATATATACCAGGTTCATCTGTTACTACCATACCTGGTTTTAACACTTTTTCTGAAGTAGTAGACAATCTTGGTGATTCATGAACTTCAATACCTAAACCGTGGCCTAAACCGTGGCCAAAGTTCTCTCCATACCCAGCCTCTTCAATGATTTTTCTGGCAATATGATCGACCTCTTGACCGGTCATTCCAGGTTTGATTTTATCTATCACTTCAAGATGAGCATCTAATACAATATTATAAATTTCAACCTGCTTCTCATCAGGTTCACCAACCACTATTGTTCTAGTCATATCTGAACAGTAACCTTTATAATATGTTCCAAAATCAAGGGTTATAAAATCTCCAGTCTCGATAATCTTATCAGATGCTACACCATGTGGAAGTGCTGAACGTTTTCCAGAAGCAACAATAAAATCAAAAGAAGGTCCTTCACCACCTAACTTTCTTAAATAGTATTCTAGTTCGGCAGCAACTTCCCTTTCTTTCATACCTGGCTCTATGTATGTAATAATTTTATTAAAAGCTTCCTCTGTTATCTTTATAGCCTCTTTTATCGTCTCAAGCTCTTCACCATCTTTTATATGCCTAAACTCATTAATATCATCACTTAATGGCAAATATTTTTTCTCCGAATCAATATTTTCTAATTCCTGATATTGTTTATAACTTAAATCCCCATCTTCAAAACCGATTTTATTCAAATCATTATCATTTAGAAACTTAATTAAATTTTCATTCTTATTCTTACTTATCTCTATTATTTGAAGACCCTCTGTCTGTTCTTTAGCCTGATCTATATAGCGAAAATCTGTTATAAAGTAATCGCTGGATTCTGTAACTAAAATAGTACCTGCTGTTCCAGTAAATTTAGAAAAATAAAAACGATTTTTCTTGGAAGTAATCATTATAGCATCAAGTTTTTTCTCTTCTCTAAGTTTTTTTAGTTTACTAATTCTATTCATTTTTTCCCCTCTTTTGCTGTATTATTTTATTAAAGATTTTAATGCTAATTGATAGCCTTCTTTACCAAAGCCAATAATAACACCATCACAGGCAGAAGCAGTCAATAATTTCTGCCTGATTTTTTCTCTAGAAGCAACATTAGATAGATGAACCTCAATAACCTGTTTATCAATCGAAAGTAAAGCATCCATAATAGCCAAGCTGGTATGACTATAAGCTCCTGGATTTATTATATAGCCAGTCGCCTGATTATAATTTTTCTGTAAAAAGTCGATGAATTTTCCTTCAGAATTTGTCTGGAAAGATAATAACTCATATCCATTATCCCTGGCTATTTCTTCCATCTCATCTTCTAATTCTCGAAGACTAGTTTTACCATAATGATTTTCATCTCTACTTCCTAACCAATTTAAATTCGGCCCGTTTATCATAATTATTCTATTCAATTATATCACCCTCATCTTTAATATCATTCATTATCTCTATGGCAATTTGAGATGGTTTTTTAGTTCCATTTATTTCAATTCCGATCTGATAATAATCAATCCGGTCATTTAATATATTATCTAAATGATTAACTAAGTCTGACTTTCTATTTTTGTAATTTCTAATCAGAGGTCTCTCTTTGTTTTCGTAAAGACGATCAGCTAATTTATCAACTTCAACATTTAGCCAGTAAACTTTACTTCTATTTAAAAATAAATTTCTATTTGCTTCTGATAAAACTGCCCCCCCTCCAGTAGCTATAACACTATTTTTAATATCATTTTTATTATAAAGTTCATTTATTACTTCTTTTTCAAGATCTCTAAAATACTCTTCACCTTTTATTCTAAAAATATCAGTAATTTTTCTGCCTGTTTTTTCAACTATTAAAGAATCTGTATCATAAAATTTATAATTTAATTTTTCTGATACTAATTTACCGACTGTCGATTTTCCAGAACCCATCATCCCAACTAATGTTACAATCATTTATCTACCTCCATAAATACTATTTCTTGTTTTTTTCTTATATTCCTGCTTAATTGGGCTTAAGATTTAATTTGAAACTAAATAAGGTGTAATTGCAAGAATTAATTGACCATTACTCTCTTCATAATACTTATTAGAAAAAAGCCACCCCAATAAAGGTAAATTACTTAAAATATTATTTTCTTTAATAATTTCTTGTTGTCTAAATTGCTTAAGTCCAGCAATATAATAAGTCTCTCCATGATTTAATCTAATATTTGTTGAAAGTTCTCTGGTATTAATCGTTGGAATATCATTATAATAATTAATAAAATTACTTATTTCTGGCTTTATTTCTAAAGTTATTTCCTGATTTTTATTAACTCTAGCAAGTATATCAAGAATAATCCCTGTATCCACATAATCATAACCACTAATATTATTATCATTATCATATTTAGGAACTGGAACCCTATCTCCAATATGGAGTCTAGATTGTTTATTAACCAGTGTCAATAAGCTAGGAGAAGCAATAGATCTTACCTCCCCCTTTTCTTCTGCATAATTTAAAAACTTAACCCAACTCAAATCAAAATTAACCCCATCAATAAGATTATACCCAATAGAGAGATTTAAATCATCAGATAAATGATCGCCAAACCTATAATCATCATTAATTTCTAAAACATTAAACTCAATTAGAATCTGCTCAGGTTTGAAATCAATCTGATCTATGAGAGATTCAGCTCTATTAATCTCATCCTCTGTTCCACTTAAAATAACTTTATCATTACCAAAAGAACTAATTTTACTTTCCGGTATTATCAAAGAGAGCTTAGCTTCTACTTCATTAGAGTTAATATAATCCAAATAACGAACCCTATCCAAAACCTTATTATTATCCATATACTCATCAATAAATTTAACCGTCTCTTTTAAGATATTTTCTTCCCCTTTTAAATATAAAATCCTATCTATTTCCAGCCAGTTATATTCAAGTTCTTCATGATTTGTTATGAAATCATTGATTTTAAAATCAACATTATCTGGAATATAGATGATTTCAGAGCTATAATTCTTATCATTGCCTTTCCTACTCTGTATTATCAAACTGATAAAATTATAGGCATTATTAATTTCATCTTTCTGACCATTTAAAATTAATTCTTCCATCAGTTCATTATAACCCCACTTAATATCAGGGTAATATCTATCTAAAAGATCACCCCACCTATTTGACCATGAACCATTGTATTCCAGGATCATCGTTTCCAGTTCAATAATATTAATGTCTGATATATTAATAGTTTCTTTTAATATATCAATCTCTAAACTATCTCCAATATAATAAATCTGATCGAGCAATATAAAAGAATCACCATTAGCCAGAATCAAATCTTCTAAAATATTTTTCTCTGTAATATCTCTAATCTGAACTGTGACCCTGCCTTCAACTCCATCCATGATAAATATATCCAAATTGTTAGCCTTTGCAATCAGATAATAAATATCATGAATCTCTGTATCTACAAAACTTACATCTCTAGTCTCATTAAATGCCAGCAAATTACTATTGAATATAAAAACTATTATAATCATAATTAAAATTATTCTGGTCTGCTTATTTAAAATTTTATTTTTCATTTATTGCTCCTCAATTCTATAAATTTTTAAATCTTCAATTAAAAATAGTCCGTTATCATAATATAGCTGATATTTTATATCTCTAATCATCTTTTTCTCATTCAATTTAAAGATAAAAGCCTTATTATATATTTCAAATAAGAAAAAACTATTATCATGACTAATTATATAACCTTTGAATCTAACATAGTCAGGAGGTTCATTTATAATAAAATCATCAGGCTTTTTATTTTCAGACAGTTCTGGATTATTCTCATAATAATACCTCTCCCCTGAGAAACCTCTTGAATATCCATTCTGACTGCTCAAATCAAAATTTATAAAGCTAAGTTCTTGAGCCTTTCCAATCCAATTATTCTTCTTCATATTATACTTAATGAAAAACTGAAAAACTTCTGCTTCAGGCCATACTTTAAGTTCTATGATTTCAAAAGCAAGATTATATTTTTTAGAAATAATATTAAATAGCCTATTTACTGAACAGCTATCTCCATGCCCTTCTATAAAACGATAATCCATATTTCTGCCAACAAGATCTTCTTTTGTAATAACTATACCAGCGTTATTTAAATCACTTAAAAAATAATTGTTTATATCTTGATTATATTCTTTTACATAACCATTATCATAACTTAATTTAATTAAATTCTCTAACTCCTGAGCTTTAGCAGAATTTCTTGAATTATTATTATTAAGATTAACAATCTGAAATTTCATATTCTGCAATTCCTCTTTACTACTAATAAAATCAAAAATACTGAAACTTAAAGTTAATATTAAAAGCAAATTAATAATAATAATTTTATTTTTCTTGATGAAAAATATTTTTTTATTCACTGAAATCACCAGCTTTTATAAAAAGCAAAAATGAACTACTTTGCAAGGGACCAACTCTATTGAAATTAATATTAAAATTTAATAAACGTAATTCATTAACTCTTTCATATAATACCTGATAACTCTCAATATCATTAAGTTCACCTCTTACCTCCCACTTATCATCAAAAAAATGAATAGAATTAATATATGCAATATCACTTAACAAATCTTCCAAAATATTATGCCAGCTTTTTATATTAAATTTAATTAGATTCCTATTTAACCATTCTTTTTCAATCATTTCTTGCTCGCTGAAAAATATTTTTTCTATATTATCTAATTGATAAAATGATTCATCTAAAGGTATTCTAATAAAATAAAAACTATATAGATTTAAGCCTATAATAAAAATAATTAAAAAAATAGAAATTACTCTTTGATATTGATGATCTAAAATAAAATATTGATTTAAAAGATTAATATCAGTTTCCATATTTTATCATTCCAAAACCTGGCAATAATAAAGGCGTTTTATCAAAAATATTACTTTTCAATAAATTTTCATCTTCTATTATTAAATCTAAATTTTCTATTCGCTTATTAATAGTTTTATTAATATGGAGTAAATTATTACTTCTATTCCAAAATAAAATTTTATTTATCGGTTCTCTATTAAATTCACGTACAATGTGATTATCTGCCATCTTTATAATTTCATTAATATCTGGAAGTTTTTCGAGATGTTTTTTTAACCTACGAGAAAAATATAAATTATTAATATTCCCAGCAGTTAAATAAATTTCATTATCATACATCTCTAAAAACATGAAATCGCTACCAGCATTCAATTTATTCATTAACCTCCAGATACTCTCCTGTCGAACAGTAATTCTATTAATTTTGCCGAGGGTATTATAAAAAATATAATGATAATCCTCTATCAAATTTTTGTTTGCCACTACAATAAAAACAATATCATTATTACTATCTTTAGAAAGAATACTATAATCAAAAACAACTTCATTAAATCGATATTCAATCATTCTTTCTATCTCAATCTTCAATGTTTCTTTTAAATCTGATTTACTTTGTTTAGGTAATTTAAAATTTTTACATTTTATATCATCAGCACTTATAGTAAGATCATAGAAATTAGGCTTATATTTGATCTTAGATTTCATATTAATTATTGCATCTATCAAATAACTACTTTTTATTATTTGGCCATTTTTTATCGTCTCTATTTTAATTGGTTCATTAACTATTTCCTTTAAATAATACTTATTATTTTTTATTTTTAATCCAATATAATTTATTTCAAAATCATTAACAATTATAAAACCTATATATTTTTTAAAAATCACACTAATCATCTCCCTTAATCTAAAGTAAACACAGTCTGGCCTCTTACTGGCTCTGCAAATCTTAATGTCTTTATACTATTATCTCCATAATTTACAATCTCTATTATTACTGAATTATTTTCATTTAAATTAAAAGTGGTATTAACAGAAAGTCTATCTTTAAAAATTTCTGATAAATTTTCTGCAAGATAAAAACTAGTTACATAATCTATCTCTTTAATAATATTGTCATTAATTCCATTTAATAAATCAGAATATATTATCAAGTATATACTAGTCCCCTGCAAAACCATTACCATAATAACTATAATCAATAAAATTTTAATCGAAATAAACCCTTTTTCATTTAAACGTTTCATCATTATCCACCCCTAAATATAGACCTTTCTCTATCATATAGTTGATTATTATGATCTCTATAAGAAATCAATAAATAATAAATACCGTCTTCTATTCTTAATTCAAATTCTTCAGGATTACTCAATAAACTATCAACTCTAGTGAAAATAATTTCTCCATTTAAACCTCTAGATTTTTCTCTTCTAAATCCTAATTCTTGACCTTTAGCAGTATCATAAACTAAATAAGAAGTCCATTTATCATTAAGGCCTTTAATTTTAATTTCTTTATTTTCTACATATACCTTTTTGCTAAGTGCTATATCAGTAGCAATCTTTTCAGATATAATCTTTAGCTCAATTCCACCAATTTCTGAAGTTACTTTTTGATATAAATTCAAGCTCGATTTAAATAATAGTGATATTGACAAAAAAATAAATAAAGAAATTACTAATGCCATCAAAACCTCTAAAAGTAAATATCCTTTATTATTTAACATATTAAATTCCTCCAGGCTATCGGAAAAAAGAATATATTATCTTGTTATCATCATAAATAATATTCAAGTTATATAAGACTCGTCCATGAAGTGAATGCTTTCTTATTATATTAACCATTATTTCTTCTTTTATTTCTTCATCTATAGAAGAATTCAATTTAAAAAATTGATTTTCTATCTCATAGAATGAATAATTTCTATTTAATTCAGGGAAAGTATTGCTAGAATCTATTAAGTATACAATCAATTCATTCCCTAAATTCAAACTATTAATATAGAATAGATTATCTTTTTTAGTTTCTTCTAATAAACTTACTAGACTTGAATTTGCCAGTATAAAAATAGTTAATACAATAGATATTAAAGTTAATGAAATAACAATTTCAAGAAAGATAAAACCATTATTATTAAAATTCAAATCTAACTCTCCCCCTGTTATTAACTATTAAAAATGCCTCGTTTTTATTATTTCTCCAACCTATAGTCTGAGTAGTTGAGCCTAAATATTCAGAAAAATAAAGAATAATAGAGTCACCATTAATTATTAAATTTGAATCACTATCAACTAAATCATACTTTTTCTGAAATTCCCCTTTTTTAATATACACTTCACTATAATTATTATCTAAATAAAAAATTTTATACTTTGCTGGTAGTCCAGCTTCTATTTGAAGCTGGACTGTCCTCTTATTTAATAATGCCTCCTGTCTTGCTAATTGAATTAAAAGATTAGAATAATATAACTGTTCTTCTATATTTCCTTCTCTAAGATAACCACCAATTAAAATACCAGAGCCTATTATGATTGCAATAAGCAGAATTGTTAATAGAACCTCTATTAAGCTCATTTAATTACCTGTTTGCTCTGTAACTGGATCACTCTTCTTTATAATAGCTGTATTTAATCCAGTAGTTTTATAATAATAACCATCAATATCTGATGTAGATTTTAGTAAATAATTTTTTCCTCCATCTTTTGACTCATAAATATAGCTTATATTACTGATAATATCTAATTCATTAAATGCATCCTGACTTTCTGGATATAGATAATTATTATTCATATATTCTAATTCTAAAATATTTTTAATGCCTGACATTTCAAGCTGAATTGCAGTTAAATCTGCTTGTTTTCTCACACCTGCCAGACCTGGAATTGATATACTTGTTAAGATCCCAATCACAACTAAAACCAATAACATTTCAACTAAAGTAAAACCCTGTTCACATTTTATAATTTTCATTTAATCTCCTCCATATTTTAAAATTGTAAAAACCCATTACCAAATATAGACCAAATAGGACTCAATAATAAATACGCTAAAAACCCAATCATTACTGTCAAAATAATTAATATAACTGGTTCAACCAATTGATTAATTCTATTAATATATTGAACTAAGCTATACCTATATATTTCTGATGAGAACTCAAGACTTTCCACTATCCCTCCTGACCTTTCTCCTGCTATCAATAGATTATAAATTCGATCTTCAATTTTTAACCACCTCCTTAATGATTCAACTAAATTTTCACCTTTAGAGATATCATCACATATATTAATTATCCTACTTTTAATTAATGAATGACCAGATACCTCCGAAGCAATTTTTATAGACTGACTAATCTCAATTCCAGATGATATCTGAATAGCCAGACTCATAAAAAACCTATTAAATGCCAACCAGTTTGTAATCTTATTGTAAATTGGAATTTTGAATTTAACATATTCTAATTTATTAATTTTTAAAAGCAATAAATAACTAGATATTAATAGAAGTAGAATTAATAACACTAAGATAAAAAAGTTTAATCTTATAAAGTTACCAATGTCTATTAAAAAAGTAGTTGATTTATTTACACTTAGCTCTAATGCATCATATAATATAGTGAATTCTGGTAGTAAATACAAAACTATAAATACAAATAAAAATAAAAATACTGTTATAATAATTATTGGATAATATAATTTCGATTTAATCTGATCCCTTTCTTCCTGTTCCCACTTATAAAATTTATATAAGTCCTCTAATATAAGTTCAGTATTACCGCTTAAAACACCAGTAATAAATAAATTGATAAAGAAATCAGGCAAGATATCTTTAAATCTTTTTATAGCAATTTCAGGAGACACCCCTCTTTCTAAATCATTTATTAACAATAAAGTTACTTTATTGAACTTCGTTGTATAATGTGGGGCTTGACTATATTTAATAGCTTCAATCAAGGTATATCCACCTTTAATATAGAGATTCCAGCTCTTAGCTATTTCTGATATAGTTCCTGGGTTATATCTCATTATAATATCCTTCCCATTTCAGATTTATTAGTAATACTATTAGCAATTTCTTCTTCGAAATTATTCTTTAAAGTTTTAAAACCCGACTTATAAGCAGTATCTAATAATTCTTTTTCACTTAAATTTTTTATTATTCCCTCTCTAATAGAATCATTTATTGCAATAATCTCATGAATAGCTTTTCTTCCTTTAAAACCAGTATTGTGGCAACTTAAACAGCCTTCACCAACACATCTCAAGCATACTTTTCTTATTAACCTTTGAGAAATAACTCCTTTTAAAGTAGAAGCAACTAAATATGACGGAACTCCCATCTCTAATAATCTGGTTATTGCACCAATTGAACTATCAGCATGAACAGTACTGAGGACTAGGTGACCTGTAAGAGCAGCCCGGGTAGTCATACTTGCAGTTTCATAATCTCTAATCTCTCCAACCATAATAATATCAGGATCCTGTCTTAGAATAGCCCTTAAATATCCTGCAAAACTATCTCCTGCATTAGTATTAACATATATCTGATTAATTCCAGGAATCAAAAGTTCTACAGGATCTTCTAAAGTTATAATATTTTGGTTAGAACTACTCAATTCAGAAATAGTCGCCAGTAGTGTTGTACTTTTGCCACTTCCTGTTGGTCCAGTAAATAAAATAATCCCATTATTACTTTCAATCAAATTCAAATATAACTTCTTATTATACCGATTAAATCCAATTTTATTTAAATCCAAATAGTTTTTATTATTCCTAATTCGAAGAACTGCTTTTTCCCCTAAAACAGTAGGTATTATCGAAACTCTTATATCATTACTATCAAGCTCACCGCCTATAATACATCCTTCTTGAATTTTATTCTTTAAAGTAATATCTAAATTTGCAAGATATTTTATTCTAGAAATAATAGATTCTAACATCTCCTTACTATACTCTAACTTAAATTGTAAAATACCATCAATTCTATATCTTACTCTTCCTTTTAAACCCATTAATTCTAAATGAATATCACTGACTTCATCTTTTTTTGCTTCATCTATCATATTTTTCAAATGATTTATAACCTGACTCCCTCCAAACAAAACTATCAACTCCTGTTAAGTAAATTTTATTTCTAATGGAATAGATTTCTATTTCTTCATTAATTGTAAATCTCCTGCATGATTTCCAAAATTTTTATATATTTACAATAAAAAATCTCGACCGGAGTATAATTCCAGTCGAGAAAGTTAATAGTTATTAAATTCATAACATAAATCTTTTCTCTTAATTAAATTCGCTTAGGTTTCGGTTGTTCTTCGGTCCAACTTCGGTTTAAATTCAGTTCAAATTCGTTTTAGCTACTACAAAACTAAAATAAAAAGAATATATCTCCTGCAAAAACGTTAAACAGAAAAATTTTATATTTATATAATAATATCAGCTTTTTTTCTAAAAGCAAATAAACGCCCAGTGCAAATAAGAAAATTATTCTTCATTCTCTTTTAATTAAATTTTAATTCAAATAATTTTTTTCTCTCTTTTTCATCAAATTCAGGAAACCAGATCTTATCAGCTTCTCTTGCTTGATATAATAGCATTTTTTTACCATCAATATAATCAGCATTTACTTCTTTAGCCTTATTCTTTAATTTTGAATTAAAGTTAGGATAGCTTAAATCAAAAATAAAGTTATCTGAAATTATATTATCATATCCTGGAAAGGACTTATTGCTCCAGCTCAAACCAGTTGTATCTATAATTATTTCCGAATTTTTAAGCGCTTTAATAATAAAATCTTTATCCCATTCAATAACTTTAATTTTAGATTGATCCTGAATTTGACTATTAAAATCTGAAACTAAATTTTCTGCTTTTAATCTAGTCCTATTTGAAATTGTAAGTTTTTTAAATCCTAAATTAATTAGAGCATAGAAAACTGCTTTAGCAGCCCCACCTGCACCTAATAATAAAACCTGTGGAAGATTCTGATCATCATATCTCTCTTTTAAAATCTCTTTTACAGCTAAAAAATCAGTATTATATCCTTTTAAAATATTATTTTTCATAACTTTTATAGTATTAATTGCTCCAATTTCATTTGCTGATTTTGATAATATATCAACATTATTAAATGCTAATTCCTTATATGGATTAGTAATATTAATTCCTTTAAATGAAAAAACAGATAGAGTCTTTATCACCTGTAAAGCCTCTTTTTCATTTAATGAATAAGCTTTATAGAAAGCTCTCTGGTTTCTTTTTTGATAAACAGAATTATGAATATATGAGGATAAACTTTTATTAACATCACTACCTATTAAACCCAAAAAATCATTTATTTTATTATCCATTATTAAATATCCTTAACCAGTTCATTTAATTTTTCATCATCCAGAACATAAATTTTTCTCTCTTTTATCTTAATAATACCATCATCAATTAATTTATTTAAAGTTTTGGTTACAGTAACTCTTGAAACACCCAATAAATTGGCTATCTCCTGATGAGTTAAAATTATTTCAATCATTGTACCTTCATCAGTTTTTTGACCAAAATCCTCAGCAAATCTTATTAAGAGATTAGCTAAACGCCCCTTGGCATCGTGAAAAACTAAATCTCTAACCTGACTTGTTAATAATCTAGTTTTTTTCGATAATGCTTCAATTATTTTTAATGCAAGCCTGGGTTGTTCCATAATTATTTCTTCTAGATTATTCCAATCTAAAATCATAAGTCTTGCTTTTTCAAGAACCTCAGCAGTTAAAGGATGAGGATCATGGTCAAACAATGATATTTCTCCAAATATATCACCGGCCTGTAAAATCGTCATTACTTTTTCACGACCTTCACTAGATAACATAGATAATTTAACCTGACCATCAACTAATAAATAAAGCTTTTTTTCACTATCATTTTCAAAAAAGATTATTTCTCCTCTACGATATTCTTTAAGATATCCATTCTGACAGATAGATTGTATCTCATCTCCATCTAATAGAGAAAATACAGATAAATCCTTTAAACAATTCTTAGTAGGCTTCATTATTCCAACTCCTTTTCATTGCTATTTTGACAGGTATTACAATAACCATAAAATTTAATATAATGTTTAACCATATCAAAATCATATTCTTCTGCTAATCTTTCTTCAAATACAACTAAATCTTTGTCATGAAACTCAATTATTTTATCGCAATTCATGCAAATTAAATGATGATGGTGGTCGTCATCAGAAATAAGTTCATAATGTTTATAATCACTTTCAAATTCAAGCATATGAGTAATATTTAATCTACAAAACAACTCTAAGTTGCGATAGATAGTTGCAAGACCAACATTTGAATTAATCTTTTTTACTTCATTATATAAATCCTCTACAGAAAAATGTCTATTTTTATTATTAATTAAAACAGTTAAGATATCTTTTCTCTGTGAAGTCATCTTATAATTGTTTCTTGCAAGTTTATCATGATATTCTGCTAAAAGATTTTGCAAGATTATCAACTCCTTTAAATAAAAGTAAAAAAGTAATAAATAATAAGACTGTTAAAATATTTAAAAAATATTGTTGACTATTATAAATAAAAGTATTATAATATCAATTAAGAGATTTTTGTCGAATTATGTTCTAAATACTATATAGGAGGAATGTTTTTAATGAAATCAACTGGCATTGTAAGAAAAGTAGACGATTTAGGTCGCATGGTTATACCGATCGAACTTAGAAAAACAATGAACATCGATAAAAAAGATCCTATGGAAATTTTTGTCGAAGAAGATAGGATAATACTTAAAAAATATGAACCAGCCTGTATCTTCTGTAGTAGTGCAAAACAGACTTCTGATTTTGAAGGTAAAATTATTTGTCAAAGCTGTATTGATAAAATGGAAAAAGAATTAATCAAATAAAAATTTAATTAAAGCAGCACCTATAGGTGCTGCTCAATTTTATCTTGCAAATACATGTCCTCCAATGTGTTTTACTATTGGTCTATTAGATATCCAGGCTAAGTTTGTAGCTATAGCTGGGTTATAAAAGAATATTGATTGATGAGTAGGATCATAACCTAATAAGGCAGCTTTAGCGGCATTAATTGCTTCCTCGTCAGGATATAAATTAGCCTGACCATCAAACAACGAGCTAAATTGACCCTGTTCACGAATAACATCTTTAACATTATCAGGAAACCTTTCATCTTCGACCCGATTAACAATTACTGAACCAACTGCAACTTTTCCTTTAGATGCTTCACCTCTAGCTTCAGCATATATGATTCTAGCCAACAACATAATATCATCTCTGGATACATCTATAATACTTGAAACATTATCAAAATCAGGTAAGTTATTCAATGTCTCTTCACCAACTTCTCCAGTAACTGCTAAACCCTTCTCTTCCTGAAACATTCTAACTGAATTCTCAGTATTCGGTCCATATAATCCATCTATTCTTTCATTATAAAATCCAACATCCTGTAATATCCTCTGTAAAACAGCAACATCACCACCCTGGTCTCCATTTCTTAATACTCTTTCGCCTAAATGTAAATTCTGCTCTGCCTGAATCTCTTCAGTTGCCACAGATACAAGAACGAAAAGCATTAACGCAAGACCAAGAATTATCTTGACTTTTTTCATATTAATCACTCCTTTTGCATTAAACTCTTATCCCTATCATAAAACAAAGCTTCAAACCAGCGGAATATACCGGTCAAGAAAAAATCTTTACTCTCTATTGGTTCCACAAGTATTGTCATAAAGCCTGCCAAATTCCCACCTAAAATATCAGTGAATATCTGATCTCCAATAATAGCAATCTTCTCATTTGATAAATTCATGCTTCTCATAGCCTTCTTAAATGCAAAACCAAACGGCTTAGCGGCATAACCATATGCAGGCTTATTAAAATAATCGCTTACAAAATCTGCCCTAGCTGAGATTGTATTAGAAACAAAAACAATTTCAATATCTTCATTATCAACTTTATTAATCCAATCTACTATAACAACCTTTAACTCATTTGAAGAATAAGGCATAGTTGTATTATCAATATCTATTATAAGACCTTTAATGTTAGATTCTTTTAATAATGTTGCATCTATTTGACACATACAATTAAAATGATCATCCGGTTGTAAAAACTCTTTAATAAAAGAAAACATTATATCACCGCAATTAAACTAATTAAATTTATCATATTCATCTTCAATAATTTTCACTTCAAATTTATTTCCTAAATCTGACAAAACTTCTTTTACAATTTTTCTGGTGCCAGGTGTATAATCTAAAACCACCAGACCATCTCTTTTATTATCTAAATTAAGCATAGCAATACCTTCATAAGATTTAAACACCATATCCACAAACACAATTTCTTCTTGTGGTATTAAGACCTTCATCTTTAGTGTATCATTAATTTTCTTCATTTTCACGCCGCCTTATTATATAATTCTCACTAATTTCTTGAGAAACAGGTATTTTTACAATACTTTCTGGATGATTAGCAACCTCTAATTCTTCTCCTTCATCAGAATAAATATTAGTGATCTGTTGCTCAAAAGAATCTGCACCAGGACCATAAAACTCAATATTATCTCCAATATTAATTTTATTTTTTACCTGCACAATTGCCTGCTCTAATTCAGGTAAATATCCTTTAACAATACCTAAATACTTATAACCTCTAATATATGAAGACGATGAATAATTCTGTCCATCTACTCCTGGTTGTCCTGCATAAAAGCCTGTAGTATAAGGTCGATGACTTATTTTATTAAGATGATTTGCCAGTTCTGGATCAGTTTGATATTTTTCCCCATCAGCTGATAAATTATCTAAAGCCTTCCTGTAAACAGAGGTAACTGTTGCAACGTAATTCAAACTCTTCATTCTTCCTTCAATTTTTAATGAATCTACTCCTGCGTTTATTATTGACGGTAGATAATCAAATAAATTAAGATCTTTTGAATTCATTATATAACTGCCTCTATCACCATCATCATCTATTTCCCAAAGTTGATCAGGCCTTTTATTTTCAACTAAATTATACTCCCAGCGGCATGGTTGGGCACAGTTTCCGCGATTAGCATCCCTGCCAGTCATATAATTACTCAGTAAACATCGCCCGGAATATGATATGCACATTGCCCCATGAACAAAAGTCTCAAGTTCTATATCAGTTTTATCTCTTATCTCTTTAATTTCAGCAATCGAGAGTTCTCTAGCCAGAATTAATCGTTCTAAACCATAATCCTGCCAAAATTTAGCAGAAGCCCAATTCACAGTGTTAGCCTGAGTACTCAAATGAATATCAATATCAAGGGCAGCCTCTCTAATCAGATAAAGTACCCCAGGATCTGAAACGATTAAAGCATCAATATCAATACTATCAATATAATCTAAATAATCTCTTAATTTATCTAAATCACTATTGTGCGCAATAATATTTAAGGTCAAATATACTTTCTTACCTCTCTGGTGAGCATAATTAATAGCAAGCTCTAATTCTTCTTTTGTAAAATTATCGGCTTTTGCTCTAAGGCCAAAGCTTTTACCAGCGCAATAAACAGCATCTGCACCATAATCAATAGCAATCTTCAACTTCTCTAAATTACCTGCCGGAGCAAGTAATTCTGGAATTTTCATCTTATTACCTCCATATTAACGAAACTTTCTTAACCTTTCCAGATGTTCTTCATAAGTTTTAGTAAATATATGACTCCCATCTGGTATTGCAAAATAAAATAAATACTCTGACTCGTCAGGTTCCAAGACTGCAGCCAAAGCATCATCTCCTGGGCTTGCAATAGGCCCAGGTGGCAATCCATGGTTTCTATAAGTATTATATGGTGAATCAACCTCTAAATGGCTATAAAAAACCCTTGAAACCCTATCTTCTAAAGCATATTGAACTGTTGCATCTAATTGCAATCTCATATTTTGATCTAATCTATTATAAATAACACTTGCGATTAGTGGTTTCTCTTCAGATAACTTAGCTTCTTTTTCTACCAGAGATGCCATTGTAACATATTCATTGATACTATACGAATTTTCATTATCTTCAAACCGATCAAGCCAGTGGTTTTCAAATCTATTTATCATAGCATTCAAGATGTCGACTGGTTCCATCTCATATGTGAAATTATAAGTATCAGGAAATAAAAATCCTTCCTGTTTCCAACCAATCTCTGAACCATCAGGGAAATAATCTCTCATCAAAGAATCGTTAGTCAAAGCTGTTAATAATTCTTCTTTATCAAGATGTTCAAGTGAAGCCAATCTATTAATGATCTCATCAACAGTAAAACCTTCTGGAACAGTAACTCTATAACTAGCAGCCTGGCCATTCACAAGCCTATTAGCAATTTGAAAGATATTATCCCCTGTTTCAAATTGATAGGTACCCGCCTGCAAGCTCCCCTGATCATCATTTATTATAACATATATTTCAAATAATCTTGCTGATCTAATCCAGCCTTCATCCTCTAACTGCCTGGCAATAGCTCTCACAGAACTACCTGATTCAATTACAAACAATTCAGGTTCTTCAGGATAAGTAGGTTCTGCAAGATAATCAAATTTAAAATAAGCTCCGGCAATTAAAACTGCTAATAATAATAAAATGCCAGCTTTCTTCAAATTAGATGCCTCCACTTCTTAATTAGTTGTTATTATCTGATTGACTGGAATGATAATGTCTTGAAACAGCTTCAAATTCTTTATCATCTTCAATAACAACCAGTATATCTTTTTCATCTTCTTCCTCGACCTTCATTAATAGCGATTCTTCCTCATCTTTTGATTCAGAGGAAGTTAAAATACAATATTCATTGCCCTCAAATTCAAATTTGTCCTGAAGGTAAAATCTATATTCTTTATCATCATCCTCTAAAACTAACTCCTTATTATCAGTGTCATACCAATATGTTGGCTCTTTCTCTGTATTCGACATTTTAATATCCTTCCTTTCTATTAGCAAGATAAGTTCTTAAAATAATAGAAGCTGCTAATTTATCTCTTTTTGCTCTTCTCTTCGCACGGCTTAAGTCTCCTGCCAGCATAACTTTTTCAACTTCAGCACTACTTAACCTCTCATCCTGTAAAAATACTGATATATTTAATGCTTTCTCTAATTCATCTGCTAAAATCCTACTTTTTTCAGCTCTTTCACCTTCACTGCCGTTCATATGAAGAGGTAGACCTATCACAACTTCTGTGATATCATTATTTTCAATAATATTTCCTAATTCATCTATTAGCTCTTCTCTCGACTCATTTATAATTGTTTTAAAGGGTTGAGCAGTGATACCAAGTCTATCACTTATCGCTAAGCCAACTCTCTTCTGGCCATAATCAATAGCTAATACCCGCAATGGCCTCCTCCTTTATTTATAATCTATTAAGCTATATTAAAGCATAACATCCTAATAATACATTATATATTGTGCTTAAACATAATGCAAGTATACCAATTTCATAATCAAATATAAAGAAAGACCTGCCCAGATTTTATTTAACCTGGATCAGGCCAATATTTTAATTATTTCTTATTGATATAACTGGATATCAGCTCTTCAAGAATATCATCCCTATCAACTGTCCGTATCATAGTCCTGGCATCTTTATAACTGGTTATATAAGCAGGATCTCCTGATATTAAATAACCAACAATCTGATTAACAGGATTATATCCTCTTTCCTCCAATGCATGATATACCCTCTTTAAAATATAACCTGCTTCACTAACTTCTTCATTTAGATCAAAATCAAACTTTACCGTCTGGTCATGATTATTATTCTTTTTAGTCATGTAATCACTTCCCTGCAAAATATTTTAAAAATTATTGAGAAGCTACTAATTCTCTAGCTTTTTTTAAAGCTTCTTTTAGCTTATCTGGCTGACTTCCACCGGCCTGAGCCATATCTGGACGGCCTCCACCGCCACCTCCGGTAATCTTTGCAATTTCTCCAACTATATTACCGGCATGAAAACCCTCCTTAACTAAATCTTTACTTATCTTAGCTACAAAAAATACTTTGTTATCATTACTATTGGCTAATATTACAATACCTGATCCTAATTCTTTAACTAATTCATCAGCAAGATTCCGTATTCCATCTTGATCTAGATCGACTTCTTTAATTATAGTTTTGATTCCATTAACCTCTTCAACTTCTTCTGATAAATCTCCAGCCTTTGCATCAGCGAGCTGATCCTGTAATGACTTTATTTCTTTTTCTAATTCTTTTTTAGAACTTTTAAGTTGCTTAATTTTATCAACTATTTCTACAGGACTGCTCTTTAATAAATCCGCTGATTCATTTATTATATCTTCCTGTCTTTCAATATAATCAAGTGCTGCCAGCCCTGTAACCGCCTCAATTCTTCTTACTCCAGCAGCAATACTACTCTCCTGAGTAATTTTAAAAAGACCGATCTCACCGGATGTACCAACATGGGTTCCGCCACATAATTCTAAACTGTAATCTCCAGTCTTTACAACTCGAACAGTTTCACCATATTTCTCACCAAATAATGCCTGGGCTCCCAGCTTTTTTGCTTCCTTAAGTGAAGTTTCAAATGTCTCTACATTTAAATTATCTACTATCTTTCTGTTGACTTCCCTCTCAACCTTTCTTACATCTTCATTACTTAATCCTTCAAAGTGAGTAAAATCAAACCTTAATCTTTCAGGAGATACCAGAGAACCAGACTGACTTACATGATCACCGAGTTGATTCATCAAAGCCTGGTGAAGTAGATGGGTAGCTGTATGATTTCTGGCAGTTGAACTCCTAATATCTTTATCTACAATGGATTCTACCTTATCACCAGTTTTTAATTCTCCACTTTTTTGATTAATTATATGAATAATTAATCCAGCTCTCTCTTTTACATCTCTTACTTCAGAAGTAGAGTCGTCAGACACATAATCAATAATTCCTTTATCTCCTATCTGGCCACCACTTTCTGCATAAAAAGGCGTCTTATCAAGAATAATTTCGCCTTTCTGGCCTTTATTGATACTTTCAACCTCTTCACCATCAATAATAATAGCTTCAATTTCAGCTTCTGTTTTAAGATTATGATATCCTATAAAGTCTGTAGAACTATCTAATTTAGAAGCCAATTCTTCATATAGATCATGAGAAGAAGCAAAACCACCTTCATCTCTTGCTTTTCTAGCCCGTTCCCTCTGTTTAGTCATCTCTTCTTTAAAACCTTCTGTATCAACTTCTAAACCTGCTTCAGCCATTATATCCTCTGTTAAATCAAGAGGGAAACCATAAGTATCATATAATTTAAAAGCCTGTTTGCCATCCAGAACTTTTTCTTCCTTTGCTTCTAATTCTCTCTTTATATCTTCAACGATCTTCATCCCCTGGTCTAATGTCTGCAAGAAACTTTCTTCTTCAGATTTAATAACGTGTTTGACATGATCAGATCTCTGACTCAATTCCGGGTAACCTCCGGCCATTAAATCATTTACCTTATCAACAAAGTTATAAAGAAAAGGACCTTCAAGATTAAGTTTCTGTCCATAACGAACAGCTCGTCTAACTAACCTGCGAAGAACATAGCCTCTACCTTCATTTGACGGTAAAGCACCATCAAAAATTGCAATAGAAACTCCTCTTACATGATCAGCTATTACCCGATGGGGCATCTTATCATTCCAGTCACCTTTATATTCAATGCCTGATTTTTCTTCTACAGCTTTAATCAACGGATAAATTGTATCTATCTCATAATTAGATCTAGTATTTTGCAATACTGAAGCGGTTCTTTCTAAACCCATTCCAGTATCAATATTTTTCTGAGGTAATTCAACATATTCGCCATCTTCATTATAGTCATACTGGGTAAAGACTAAATTCCATAATTCTAAATAACGGTCTCCTTCGCCTCCTAATACGTCTTCAGGGCCAGTTCCGAACTCAGGGCCCCGATCGATATGGATCTCAGAACATGGACCACATGGACCAGTACCTATCTGCCAGAAATTATCTTTCTTGCCCATTCTAACAATCTTATTTTCTGGAAGTCCAATCTGATCATGCCAGATATCAAAGGCCTCATCATCATCTTTGTAGATAGTTATAATCAGTCTATCTTCTGGAAGATCAAGAGCCTTTGTAACATATTCCCAGCTCCAGGCAATAGCTTCTTCCTTAAAATAATCACCAAATGAGAAATTACCTAACATTTCAAAAAATGTATGATGTCTTGCTGTCCGGCCAACATTCTCTATATCATTAGTTCTAATACATTTCTGGCTGGATACCATTCTTTTAGAAGGAGGTTCTTTGCTGCCATTAAAATATGGCTTAAACGGTGCCATACCTGCATTGATCCAGAGTAGGGTAGGATCATTTTTAGGAACTAATGGCGCACTAGCTGCAATCTTATGATCTTTTTTAGCAAAAAAATCAAGATAAGACTGTCTAATTTCATCAGTTAACATCTTATTTCCCCCTTCTAATTCTGGCATATCTTCTCTTGCCAATCTGAATTACCATACCATCTTCAACTGGAACATCTATATTAATCTTCTCTATCTTCTCATCATCAATAGTCACAGCACCCTGTTTTATCATTCTTCTTGCCTGACTATTACTATCAAGTAAATCAGTTGCTTCTATTAATCTAACAATCCAGATCTTACCATCTTCTAGTTCTTCTTCAGAAATTACAACCTCAGGCATATCTTCAGGCTGTTCTCCTTGAGAAAATACTCTGGTAAATTCTTTAGCAGCATTATCAGCTGCCGACTGATCATGGAACCTTTCAACAACCCAGGCTGCCAGTTCTTTCTTTAATCCCATAGGATTAACTGATTCATCATCTAACTCCTCTTTTATCTCTTCTAATCTATCAGGATCAACATCAGTAACTAACTCAAAATATCTACCGATTAACTCATCTGGTAATGACATAACCTTCCCATACATTGTTACCGGGTCTTCTTCAATCCCAATATAATTATCTAAACTTTTACTCATCTTTCTATCCCCATCAAGTCCCTCCAGAAGTGGAAGCATCATTACCAGCTGGGGCTCCTGACCATATTCTTTCTGTAAACGACGTCCTACCAATAAATTAAACCTCTGGTCTGTACCTCCTAATTCTATATCTGCCCCTAAAGCAACAGAGTCAAAACCCTGCATCAATGGATAAAAGAATTCATGAATAGAAATCGGTTTATTATCTTCCATCCTGGAAGCAAAATCTTCTCTCTCCAGCATTCTAGCAACAGTATATTTAGAAGATAAATTTATAATATCTTCTAAATCTAATTCACCAAGCCAACTACTATTAAAATGAAGTTTAGTCTTATTCTTATCAAGAACTTTCGAAAACTGCTCCTGATAAGTCTTAGCATTCTCTTCTACTTCTTTTCTAGTCAGCTGATTTCTAGTCTCTGATTTACCGCTAGGGTCACCAATCATCCCAGTAAAATCACCAATTATTAAATGAACCTCATGGCCGAGATCCTGGAACTGTTTTAACTTATTCAATACCACAGTATGCCCTAAATGGATATCCGGTGCTGAAGGGTCAAGACCAAGTTTGACTTTTAATGGCCTATCCTCTTTCTCAGCTTCTTTTAACCTTTCTTCTAATTCCTCTTTAGTTATTAAATCTGATACTCCTTGAGTCAAAATTTCTAACTGTTTTTTAATATTCATTATTGTGTATCTGACTTTTAAGTCAGATAGCCACCTCCTTTATAATCAAAAATGCTTATTATTATTTAAAGATTTATAATACATGATATAATTATAACAGAATGGTTTTTCACTAACAAGGGGTGTCAGATGAACATATTTATGTTATAATAGATTTGATATAGGAGGTGGCTAGTTTGTCTGCAAAGAAAAAAGAGCAGAAAAGCTCTAAAAAGAAAATAAACAAAAAATATATTTTTGCATTTATATTAA
The DNA here is from genome assembly GCA_964405365.1 of uncultured Halanaerobiaceae bacterium. Classification (GTDB taxonomy): domain Bacteria; phylum Bacillota; class Halanaerobiia; order Halanaerobiales; family Halarsenatibacteraceae; genus Halonatronomonas. The sequence continues at coordinate 1,696 of CAYONR010000002.1, read as the reverse complement.
TTTTATTCTTATTTATAACAGGACTATTTTTAGGAAGTATAACCTGGATAATTCAAGATACACCAGATATCTCTGATTACCGAGGCGGAAGCCTCTCAACTATGATTTACAGTACAGATGGGGATTTAATTAATAGTCTCTATCAGGAAAATCGAGTATATGTAACATTAGATGAAATTCCAAAAGACTTAAAGAATGCATTTATAGCAATTGAAGATCATAACTTTTATGATCATCACGGTGTTGATCTAGTTGGTATCGGAAGAGCTCTAATTACTAATATAATGGAAGGCCGTAGAGCTCAAGGAGGAAGTACAATAACTCAGCAGCTAGCTAGAAGTGCCTTATTAAGTCAGGAAAAAACCTATTACAGAAAACTTCAGGAAGCATATCTGGCATTACAATTTGAAAGATTATATACGAAAGATGAAATCTTAGAGATGTATTTAAACGAAATATTTTTAGGCCATAGTGCTTACGGAGTTGAAGCAGCCTCTCAGCAATACTTTGGTAAATCTGTATCAGAATTAAATCTAAGTGAATCTGCTTTAGTTGCAGGACTAACTAGAGCTCCAAATTATTACTCTCCATATAACAATATGGATGAAGCCGTTAGACGAAGAGGCATAGTTTTAAATAGAATGCATCAATTAGATTATTTAAATGAAAATCAGCGTAACACAGCCCAACAAAAAAAAGTAGAATTAAGTGCAGATGGAAGAACAATTGATGAAAGCGCTCCATATTTCATCAGATATGTAAGGGATCAACTCATAAGAATGTTTGGAGCACAAACTGTTTATGGTGGTGGTCTTGAAGTTTATACAACAATAGATTTAGATCAACAGAGAAAAGCTGAAGAGAGTGTTCAGGAAGCTTTAGATGAAGGCATTATACCATCAGTTGAAAGAGAAACAGAAATAGCTAATATTCAACCTCAATTTTCTACAATCTCTCTTGATCCTGAAACAGGTGAAATCAGAGCAATGATTGGTGGCCGAGGAGATGATGAATTTAATAGAGCAACTCAGGCAGCCAGACAACCTGGTTCTGCTTTTAAACCTTTTGTCTATGCCGAAGCAATTAAACAGGGTAAATTCCCTGCATCACTAGTTGAGGACATTCCAAGACCAGCACCAAATAATAATACGAATTATGAGATCTGGCCTGTGAACTTTAACCATCAATATCATGGCCTGGTATCACTAAGACAGGCTCTAGCTTCATCATTAAATGTTGCCGCTGTTAATTTAATTGAAGAAGTCGGCGTCGAGCAAACAATTGAAACTGCTGAAAATATGGGTGTTTCAACCTTTGCACCTTCAGATTATTACGAAGATCACCTGTCTTTAGCATTAGGTGGTTTAACTAGAGGTTTAACTCCCTTAGAACTTACATCTTCTTACGGAATCTTTGCTAATAATGGTGTCTGGGTTCAACCCCATGCTATTAAAGAAGTTAGAGATAGAGATGGAAATTTATTATATAAAGCAAATCCAGAAAAAAGAGTTGTCTTTGATGAAGAAGATAATTATTTAATTCAGAGTATGCTCAGATCAGTTGTACAGGATGGTACTGGCTGGAGAGCCGATCTCGGTCGTGAAGTCGGTGGTAAAACAGGAACTACCAACAATTATACTGATGCCTGGTTTGTTGGTTTCATTCCAGAACTAGTAACCGGAGTCTGGATAGGTGA
>CAYONR010000001.1:1931-39205 GCA_964405365.1 uncultured Halanaerobiaceae bacterium | reverse complement strand
TCTTGCTGGCCTTCTTTAAGCTTGGTGATCTGGTTAATTATATCTCTAGATCAGTTATTGGAGGCCTGACAGCAGGTGTAGCAATTATTATTTTCAGTGGCCAACTTGATAATCTTTTTGGTTTAGATCTGCCTTCAGCCCCAAATGTCTTTATGGAATTTTATTATTTTATATCTAATATAGAACAGGCTAACCTATATTCAGTCTTTATAGGTCTTTTAACAGTTTCAATACTAATCGCACTAAAAAATTTTAAACCAAAATTGCCGAATTATCTGCTGGCAATGGTTGTTCCAGTGGCAATAGTTTATCTAACTGGATGGCATACTAATCTTGAAGTAGTTGAAAATTTTCCAGCAAAATTGCCAGCTTTTTCAGCCCATTCCTTTGATTTAGGTTTTATTGCTGAATACTGGAGTACAGCTCTTTCTGTTGCTCTTTTAGGGTTTATTCAAACACTATCTGTGATAAAATCATTGGAATTAAAATCCGGTCAAGAAGTTGAACTCAATCAGGTTTTTTTAAGCCAGGGTATAATTAATTTAGGTTGCTCATTTTTCAATAGTTTCGGAATTGCTGGTTCATTTACAAAAAGTTTTACCAACTATCAGGCCGGGGCTAATAGCCGTCTTTCTGGACTTATTACTGCAATTACGATAACTCTCTTTATAATCTTTTTCAGTCCATTAGCCAGTTATATTCCGATTGCCAGTTTGGCCGGTTTAGTTATTGTAGTTGCAATCAAAATGGTTGATTTTGAAGAGATGAGAAATAGTTTTAAAAATAGATTTGATAGTCTGATCTTTTTGGCAACATTCATTACGACTATCAGCCTGCCTCGTTTAGATTACGCAGTTTATTTTGGTGTGATAGTCTCTTTTATTCTGGTTCTTAAAAATACAAGTTCGCTTAACTATTCCCATTATGAATATGAATCTAGAGGCAAACATTTTCAGCGGCGAGATCTTTCTGAAATAGAAAACGGTAATTATGAAAAGGGTTTCTATATACTCATTAATCTGGCAGGTAATATCAATTTTAATGCCTCTGAGAATCTTAAGCATAATTTAGATGAGAGTTATGTCAAAGACCAGGTCTTTATTATTCGGCTTAGAGATGTAGAAAATATCGATCTGACTTCATTAAAAGAGTTGGAATCCTTTATAGATAGAGTTAAAGATTCTGGAGGCAAAGTAATTTTCTGTGGGATAGATAACAATATCTATCAGATGTTTGACCGCTATTGTATTGTCAATAAAGTTGGCAGAAATAATGTCTTTATGGCCGATGATCATATCTTTTCATCAACAAAATCAGCAATTGAAAAGGCTAGAGGAGACGATTAATCTTCTCTGGCTTTTTTAATATATTTACAACGGAACTGGAATAACTGTTCGCCGACTTCTTCTCCTTGATATCTTTCCAGGTCAATATCATCTCCACCGGTATTTTTGTACATCTTGTGGTATAGCCCTATCATTTCAGTAATATAATCAGGACTTGCTTTTTCATAAGCCCGGCCCTGATCATCGGCAATAATTGCTAGGGCAAACTCTTCAATTGAAAGAGGAGATCTTCTAATATCCTCAAACAAACCGACGACCTTACCAGGGTTCATTCTATTAAAATGATAAACTCTCATATGGTGTTTAATTACGGTTCTGGCTGTTCTATAGGTTTTTTCTGGCATAATATAATCTTTTCGAGCTTTTATAGTATCTAGAATAGCCAGACCATAATCTTCATGGTTATAATGATGAGGATATTCTTCTGCAGGCGTTGCCGCTTTACCAATATCATGAACTAAAATTGCATATCTTAAGTTGAATTTATGATCATCAGAAAGTTCAGGTTTAGAAGTAAGCCTGATTATTTCATCAAGTGCCAGCATAGTATGGTTAAATGCATCACCTTCAGGATGAAATTCTTCAGGCTGTTTTACTCCAACCAATTCTTTTAATTCTGGGAAATGATATTTTAAGAGATCTAATTCTTTTAATAACCAGAAAAATTGGCTGGCTCCATCTAATAACATTATCTTTTTTAGCTCTTCAAAGACCCTTTCAGGATAAATCTCTTTAAGTTTTTGAGCATTAGAAAGCATGCAATCTAATGTTTTTTCAGTGATCTTTAATTTATATTTAATAGCCAATCTAAAAGACCGATAGATTCTTAAAGGGTCTTCTTTAAAGTTTTTTTTGTCATTTATTTTTAGTCTACTTAAGATTAAATCGGACAGCCCATTAAAAGGATCAATAAGCTTTAGATTTTTCAGTTCTATAGCAATACTATTTATTGTGAAATCTCTTCTCTTTAAATCAAGAAAAAGATCTTCTTTAGCAATTAAATTGATCTCATATTTAATATTTTTGCTTTTATCCTTTAATAGAAAAACTTCAAAATCAGACCCGACCTTTTTAGCATCAGGAAAAAGTTCTTTAAATTTATCTTCTGATAAATCTGATATTATTAAATCTAGATCCTGAATTTTTTCAGCAAGCAATAGATTTCTAACTGCACCACCTACAAGATAGGCTTTGCCTCCAGAATTGTAAATTTTATTGAGATCCATAAACTATCCCTCCTTTATTTATCATAACATAAAAACTCTATTGCTGGATATAAATTATAGAATAAGTTATAATGTTAATAGCAAATAAATGGTGGTGAAATTAATGAATAGGTTTATAATAATAATTTTAGTACTAGCAGTTTTTTTGATATTTAATTTAGCCCTGGCAGGAGAAACACTTCAGGCATCTGAAGATAAAGAAATTTTAGTTTTAATTCACGGTTATAATAAAAATCATAGAGATATGCTTCCTTTAAAAGAACATCTTGAATTAAAAGATTATGAGATATTTTCTGTTGATCTTCCTTTAAGATTTAGATCTGTAAAACATGCTACTGAAATTTTTAAAGAGAAAATGGAAGATATTGTTGTCAATCTGGAAGCTGATCAGAGGATTAGTTTTGTTGGCCATAGCACCGGTGGACTTATTATTCGGAGATATCTGGATGATCTTAAAGATCGTAAGTTTGTTAATAGGGCAGTCCAGATAGCTACTCCCAATCAGGGTAGTAGTCTGGCAACTCTTGTTTCAGATATTTCAGGACTATGGACCAGTATTTTTGCCACCCTTGAATCTCTTGAACCTGAAAATGTTGAAGCAATGGATTTAATAGAGGGGGAATCTGTTGAGATAGGAGCAATAGCAGGCAATAAAAGCACCAGATTCTTTGGCAGTCTTCTTGAAGGAGAAAATGATGGTCGGGTAAAAGTTGAGTCTGTAAGATTTCCCGGGCTTTCAGATTTTATTATCCTCCCTTATCACCATAAAGAGATTCATCATCTGAAAGAAACAGCAGAGCTTGTCGATAGCTTCTTAAAGACAGGGAAATTTAATTAAAATTATAATTCTGCAAAAGCTAGATATGCAATTAGTATAAATCTATACTATAATTAATAAATAAAGAGTTTAATTCTAGGAGGTATTATTTTGACAGAAATTAACTGGTTAAAATTAGAGAGCGGGTCTGATATTAGAGGTATAGCTATTGCAGGTGATGATCAGGATATAGAATTGACTGAAGAAGTTGTTGAAAAGATTGGGAAGGCCTTTGCTTTTTGGTTAGGTGACAAATCAGGGATTAAATCTTCTGACTTAAAAATTGGGATTGGTCATGATTCAAGATTATCAGCTGATAAATTAAGCGGAGCTCTATCAACTGGAATTAGATCTGCTGGCTCAGATACCTATCTAACAGGTCTAGCTTCAACTCCAGCCATGTTTATGTCCACAGTCTTTGCCAGTTATAATTACGATGGTGCAGTTATGATAACAGCTAGCCATCTGCCATCAGACAAAAATGGTTTTAAATTCTTTACAAAAGATGGTGGCCTGGAGAAAGAAGATATTCAGGATATTTTAAAATTTGCAGCAGACGATAAATTTAGCTCTGCAGAAAAAGCTGGAGAGAAATATAAAATAGATTTAATGGAAGATTATTCTAACCATCTCAAAACTCTGATCAGAGCAAATATAAATGAACAGGTCGATCAGGCAAAGCCTTTAAAAGATTTTAAGATTGTTCTAGATGCCGGGAATGGGTCAGGTGGTTTTTTCGTCGATAAAATTTTAAAACCACTTGGAGCAGATACTGAAGGTAGTCAGTTTTTAGAACCAGACGGTAGTTTCCCTAACCATCCTCCGAATCCAGAAAATAAGGGGGCTATGAACTCAATCCAGAATGCAGTTAGAGAAAATGCTGCTGATTTAGGGATTATTTTTGATACCGATGTTGATAGGGCGGCAGTAGTTGATAGCAATGGTAATTCAATTAATAGAAATAAACTAGTTGCTCTAGCATCAGCTATAGTTTTAGAAGATAACCCAGGAGCGACTATAGTCACAGATTCTGTAACTTCAGTCGGTTTAAATAAATTTATTGAAGAAAAATTAGGTGGTAACCATCACCGTTTCAAAAGAGGCTATAAAAATGTTATAAATGAGGCTATCCGTCTTGAATCTGAAGGTATTAATGCCCCTTTGGCTATTGAGACATCAGGTCATGCAGCCTTAAAAGAAAATTATTTTCTCGATGATGGAGCTTATTTAGTTGCAAAAATTTTAATTAAAATTACTAATTTGGCAACTGAGGGGATTAAATTAAATAGCTTGATCGAAGAGCTTGAAGAGGCTAATATTAAAAAAGAATTCCGAATGGATATCGACTTAGAAGATTATAAAGATTATGGCCAGCAGGTAATTGGTGATTTAAAAGATTATGTTGATGAAATTTCAGGTTGGGAACTTGCTCCAAATAATTATCAGGGTATCAGGATAAATACTGGTGGTAATGACTGGTTTTTATTAAGAATGTCTCTCCATGATCCTGTTTTAGTCTTAAACATCGAATGTGATACAGCTAGAAATCTAAATAAGACTCTAGAGAAAATTAAAGGTTTTTTAAATAATTATAAATCAATTATATCAATTGGATTTTAAATAGCTGAAAATACTGGAGTGGTATAATGAAACTTGAATCAAAATATAATAAATTAAAAGAAATTTTATCTGAGATTGATAGACCTCTTCTGGCCTTTTCTGGAGGAGTCGATAGTACTTTTTTGGCAGGAGTTGCTGCAGAAATGGAATTAAATTTTAAGGCCATTACAATAGCTTCTCCTTTTATTCCAGAAAAAGAGATTCAGGAAGCAATTGAGCTTTCCAGAAGTTTAAATATAGAACATGAGATAATTGAAGTTAAATTTGATCAGCTAGGTAAAGCTTTAAATAATAGCCCGGAACGCTGTTATTACTGTAAAAAAATGATTTTTTCTAAGATTAAAAAATATGCTGAAGCAGAGAATAGAACAGTAATAGAAGGAACTAATCAGGATGATCAGGGAGATTATCGCCCTGGTATGAAGGCATTAAGAGAGCTGGAGATTAAGAGCCCTTTATTTGATGCAGGCTTAAAGAAATCAGAAATAAGGAAGTTATCTGCTGAAATTGATCTGCCGACCTGGGATAAACCTTCGTTATCCTGCCTGGCTACCAGAGTATCCTATAATTTGGAGATTACTGAAGATAAGCTTGCCAGGATCGAAGTGGCAGAAAAACATCTGGTTGAGCTCGGTTTTACTCAGTATCGGGTCCGTGATCATAATAACCTGGCAAGAATAGAAGTTCTTCCTGAGGAACGTGAGAAGTTATTTGATTTAGAACTACTTAATAGCCTAAATAAAAAGTTTAAAGAGCTAGGTTTTGATCATGTTACTTTTGATCTTGGTGGCTACCAATCTGGTAGTATGAACCAGAGTCTGGAGGTTGACAATGAATAAAAAAGATTTAAAAGAATTACTTAAAAAAGTAAAATCAGAAGAAGTTGACATTGAGACGGCCCTTAATTCTTTAAAGGACCTTCCCTATAAAGATTTAGGCATTGCCAGAGTAGATAATCATAGAAGCCTGAGAAATGGATTCCCTGAGGTTATTTATTGTGAGGGAAAATCTTTAGACGAACTTAAAACTATTATAAAAGAAATGTTAAGGAGCAATAATAATATCCTTGCTAGTAGAGCTAGCCAGGAAATTTATGATATGGTTAAAGAACTGGCCCCGGAAGCCATCTATCATCCAAGGCCTAAAATGATATTTATTAAGCAACAAGAGATAGAAGAAACAAGCAGCAAAATATTGGTTGTAAGTGGTGGTACATCTGATATGCCTGTAGCTGAAGAGGCTGCAGTAACAGCGGAAGCTTTAGGCAATAAAGTTGAAAGACTCTATGATGTTGGTGTGGCCGGTATTCATAGGCTTTTAGGCAACCTTGATCGCCTTGATGAAGCTTCTGTAATAATTGCTGTTGCCGGCATGGAAGGGGCTTTAGCCAGTGTAGTTGGTGGGTTGGTTGATAAACCAGTTATAGCAGTACCTACCAGTGTCGGTTATGGAGCTAATTTTGGTGGAGTCTCTGCTTTGCTGACAATGTTAAATAGCTGTGCAAGCGGTGTTGGAGTAGTTAATATCGATAATGGCTTTGGAGCAGCTTATTTAGCCAGCACTATTAATTTGCAGATAGAAAATGCTTTAAAAAGGAGCGATTAATTTGGAGAATATATTTTATTTTGATATAAATTCAGGAATTAGTGGAGATATGACGATTGGAGCACTACTAGATTTAGGAATAGATCAGGAAAAATTTAAAAAAGAACTTGCTAAATTAAACTTAGATGAATACAGTCTTGAGATAAACAGGCAAAAAAAGAATGGGATTACTGGTACTGATTTTAAAGTTATTCTAAATAAAAACGGCTGCAATTGTGATGGCCATAGTCACAAGCATAATCATGGCCATAAAGGTAATCATTCTCATAGTCATAACCGTAATTTTGAAGATGTTAAAAGATTAATTAATAATAGTTCTTTAAACGACTCAGTGAAAGAGTTAAGCATTGATATCTTTGAAAAAGTTGCTAGAGCTGAAGCCAAAGTCCATGATAAGGAGATTAGTGAAGTTCATTTCCATGAAGTAGGAGCAGTCGACTCTATTGTAGATATTGTTGGGACAGCAATATTAATTGACATCTTAAATCCTGATCATATCTATTCTTCTAAAATACCTCTTGGAACAGGCTTTGTAAATGCAGACCATGGTAATATACCTGTTCCTGCACCGGCAACTATTGAAATTTTAAAAGATGTACCTGTTTATTCTAATGGAATTAAAAGTGAGCTAGTTACCCCAACAGGAGCTGCTATTATAAAGACTTTAGCAGAAGATTATTTACCTTTGCCTGAATTAAAAATTGAAAAAATCGGATATGGCACTGGCAAGAAAGATTTAGCAATAACAAACGTTTTGAGAGTTTATCAGGCTAAAAAAAAAGAGTAGATAATTTAATTTTACTTGAAACAAATATAGATGATATGAATCCAGAAATTTATTCATATCTCTTTGAAGAATTATTTGCAGAAGGTGCTCTGGATGTATTTTTGACTGATATTAATATGAAAAAAAATCGGCCTGGAGTAATGCTTTCAGTTCTTTGTTCAAAAAAGAAACAGAAAGCTATAGAAAAAATAATCTTTAAAGAGACTACTACTTTTGGTATCAGAATTAATGAAATTCAAAGAAGCTGTCTTGAAAGAGAATTTATAGATTTTGATTCCAGCTTTGGGGTTGTTACTGTTAAAGCTGCTTATTATGAGGGGGAGCTAATAAAATTTGCTCCTGAATATGAAGAATGCAAAGAAATAGCAAAGAAAAAAGACTTAGCTTTACAACAGGTTTATCAGCAAATAATTTCTGAAAAAATGGCACATTAAGAAGATGATTTACAATAGGAGGTGAAGTATGAATATAAGTCCAGAAGAAGTTTTAGTTTTAAAGGAATACGAAGAAACTAAAGCTGGAAGCAGGCTAGATGATTATCTTGATAAACAATATAGCTTAAATTCATCTGAGATGAAGAAGCAATTAATAGAAGAGGGATTTCTAGAAGTTAACCAGAATAACTCCATCTATAATTTGACTTCTAAAGGCGAAGAAATTATTAATGAATATCCACATTTAATATATTATCATCGCCATAAACTTTTGCAGAAAAATATCGATCTTAATAATTTTCACCAGGCGTATTTAGAAGCTAATAAAAGAAGCTTTAGAAATGTAGCACTAAACTTACTCGAAAAAAATAGTAATAAAGCTAAAAAAAATAAAGCCTGGAATGATTATCGAAATATATTCTTGAGTATGGCTAATATTTATAAAGATTTAGATAAGAATCAACAGGCATTAAAAAAATTACTAGAAGTATTTCACATAGATCTCAGCGGGTTAGGTAATAATAATCAGTTTAATCCGATTATGATTAGAATAGCTCCAGGAATTATTGATGAAATAAAAGAGTTAATATTAGAGCTTCAATATGAAGAGCAGGAGTTAAAAACTATTTATCAATCAGTAGTAGAAAGGCTTGAATTACCAAGACAGAATTATTCAATTTCTCAACAGATTCGGTATTTATTTACTGCCTTAAAAGATGGGGCAGAAAATGTTAATATGGAAATTCAAAAAGATAATATAAAAATATCTAAAAAGAAAGATGAAGACCAGGGTTTTCTAAAAAATATCTTAAATAAAATATTTTCAAAATAATTTAAAGGGCTGGTGTTATCTTTGTCGTTGATAAATAGGTTAATAAAGTCAGATTCCAGTCAGCTTTTACAGTTTAGAACTGGCGAAATAATTTTTGATTTTGAAGAATCGGCTGATTGTATTTATATAATAGTTCAAGGCGAAGTTGCTTTATCTAAAAAAGTTGGAGAAGAAAATAAAATAATTGATTTGATAAATTCAGGAGGTTTTTTTGGTGAACTGGCTTTAGCAGAGAATCTTAATAGGAAGATTAGGGCGACAGCTATTAAAGATGAAGTGTCTATTATTAGCTACCCGGCAATTGATTTTTTTAAGTTGATAAAGGCTGATTCGGAAATAACGCAAAAATTAATAACTACTCTTGTCTTAAGGATTAATCAATTAGAAACTTCAAGCGAAATTGATTTAAAGATTGGTCAACTTAATCAAGATAATGAATCAAAAAAAGGCAATGAAGCTAAAAAAGATAATGGAATGGGAACAGTTTATCTTAAAGGACACAAAATATTTAATATTCAAGCTCCAGCGTCATATCAGAATTATATTTATTCTAAAGAAATAGAATGTCCTGTTTGTGGTAACGATTTTCAGGCTAATATCATTCGCAAATCAAGGTTGAGACTTGAAGAGATAAAAGATAATCTTAGAAAGATTTATAAGAATTTTGAGCCTATCTGGTATCGAATCAGAGTCTGTCCTGAATGTTATTATGCGGCACCTGGAGTTAAATTTAATGAAATTTCAAAATCACATAAGAGTAAAATTAAAAGCGATTTTAAAAAATCAATTGATTCTAAAATTGATGATAAGTTTAATGCAGGTTTCAGTGATCCTCGAAATTTGAATGAAGTATTTAATAGCTATTATTTAAATATTGCCTGTTATGAATTTATAAATTCTGAAAATGAACAGGTTGCAGCTTCCTGGCTTAGATTAAGCTGGCTTTACAATGATCAGGGTGAGGAAGAATTATCCAGGATCGCTTCAAAAAAAGCTTATCAAAATCTAAAAGAATTTTACTATAAAGCTAGTAGCGAAAATTTAAACTCTAAGTCTAAAGAAAAATTATCCTTATTACTTGCTGATTTATCTATAAAACATGGTTATTACGAAGAGGCTTTGCCAATTTTAAATAAGATTGTTAGAAAATCAACAACAAAGCCATATTTTAAAGAATTAGCTCGAGATAAATTTATTGAAATAAGAGAAAGAAGAAAAGAAAATGGAGTGTGATTTTAATGAAAACCAGTCAATTTTTAATTTTATTAATTCTTGTAGTAATGATATTAATGGCTGTAACGAATCCAGGATTAGATGATTATGTAAACTGGGTAGCAGAGCAGTCTAGAGAAGATTCATCAAGTCAATTAGAGAGGTTAATTACTAATTTCGTTGGAGAACCTATGATTAGAAGTGCAACTAATAGAGATAACTATGTAATCTTTAGTATTTATGAAACAGAAATTTCAGATTTAAATGGAGATGAAAGCTCAAAAACAATTGGTGTTTTTGGAAACTTTTTTGTTTTGAGTAGTTCTGATTAAATAATCCTGAATATCTGGGAGGCGAAATAATGAAATCAATTGTTGATGTACCTGGAATAAAAGTTGGTCATGCCCAGATTGATGATAAACTGACCGGGTGCACGGTTATTCTAGCTGAAAGAAAGGGCGCAACTGCAGGAGTAGATATTAGAGGAGGAGCACCTGGCAGTAGAGAATCTGCTCTTTTGGCTCCAGAGAAAGCAGTTGATAAAATTCATGGTATACTTTTAACCGGCGGGAGTGCATTTGGACTAGATGCAGCTGCAGGTGTAATGAAGTATTTAAGAGAGCAGAGGGTCGGCTTTGATACAGGAATATTACCTGTCCCAATAGTTCCAGCAGCAGTTATTTTTGATTTTTTAATAGGCGAGCCTGGTTGGCCAGATGCAAGTCAGGCATATTCTGCCTGTAAATCAGCTTCTTCAACAGAGTTGAAAAGAGGTAATATTGGCGCAGGGATTGGCGCTACTATTGGTAAGGTTAAAGGCCCTGATTATATGATGAAATCAGGTGTTGGAACTGCTTATTACCAATTTTCCAGTGGAGTTAGCTTAGGAGCACTTGTAGTATTAAATACTTTTGGTGACATAAGATGTCAGCATACTGGCAATATAATAGCGGGAGCCTATGATAGAAAAAATAAAGAGTTTTTAGATACAATGAAAGTTCTGGAAAATAATAATGTAAATAAAGATAAAGAGTTTAGTATAGAGAATACAACTCTTGTAGTTCTGGCTACTGATGCTCACTTGAACAAAACTCAGGCAAAAAAAATAGCAGAATTAGGGCAGAATGGGCTGGCAAGAAGTCTTTCACCGGTTCATACTATGCTTGATGGAGATACTGTTTATGCTATTTCAACTGGTGATAAAAAAATTAATCTTTCTTTACTTGGTAATAAAGCATCTGAAGTTATTTCTGAAGCGATTTTAGATTCAGTTCATTCAGCTGAAATGATTGCAGAAACTCCTTCACTAAAATATATAAAAGAGAATCAATGAGTTGATAATTAAATTGTTTATTTAAACTTTCTATTATCTTAATTATCTTAAGATTTTTACTTCATCTGAATTGTTGAAATTTCTGTATATATTGTGATATGATAAGCATAGAAGTTAAAATTTTCACAACAAGAGTCTGACGTATTAGTTTTGAAGATTTAGAGAAGTTTATTTTTTTATTTAATAAAGTGAAGAAATTCACTATAAATTAATTCATTGAAGGGGTGAGGTTTGTGGAAAAGAAAAGTTATGATAGCTTTCAAATAGGAGATACTGCCTCGTTTTCTAAAACAATAACAGAATCTGATGTATCAAATTATGCAGGGATTACTGGGGATTTTAATCCTGTACATATTGATCAAGAATATGCTGCAAAATCTTTTTTTAAAGATAGAATAGTTCATGGTATGTTATCAGCAGGTCTGATATCTGCTGTTCTGGGAACAAAACTTCCTGGTCCAGGCGCAATTTATCTTTCCCAGGACTTGAAATTTAGAAAACCAGTTAAAATTAATGATACTATCACTGCTAAAGTAGAGGTTATTGAAAAAAAGCCAAAAAGAAATATTTTGAAATTAAAGACGATATGTTTTAATCAAAAAAACGATGAAGTATTGACCGGTAATGCAGAAATAATGCTAAATGCTTAATTTTATTGGAGGGATAAATCATGAATTTTAATTTAACAGATAGTCAACAAATGATTCAGAAAGTAGTAAAGGATTTTGCAGAAAAAGAAATAAAGCCGATAGCAGCAGAAATTGATAAGACAGGAGAATTCCCATCTAAAAATTTAAAGAAAATGATTAAATCGGATATGTTAGGGATTCCATTTCCAAAGGAAATAGGAGGTGCAGGCGGCGATACACTTAGTTATATTTTAGCTGTTGAAGAGCTTTCAAAAGCCTGTGCAGTCCATGGAATAATTTTATCTGCTCACACTTCTTTAGGCTGTCAACCTATTTATCAATACGGAAATGAAGCACAAATAGAAAAATATCTTAAACCTCTGGTTAAAGGAGAAAAATTAGGAGCTTTTGCTTTGACTGAAGCTGATGCCGGTTCTGATGCATCTAATATTCAGACTGTAGCTGAGAAATCTGGTGACAAATATATTTTAAATGGCAACAAAATTTTTATTACTAATGCAGGGGTGGCTGATACTTTTATAATCTTTGCAATGACCGATAAATCAAAGGGCACTAGAGGAATATCTTCTTTTATAGTAGAAAAAGAATATCCAGGTTTTACTTTAGGAAAAAAAGAAGAGAAAATGGGCATTAATGCATCAGATACTAGAGAATTAATTTTTCAAGATTGTGAAGTGCCTGCAGAAAATCTATTAGGTAAAGAAGGTCAGGGTTTTGTAATAGCAATGAAAACTTTAGATGGCGGTAGAATTGGTGTTGCAGCTCAGGCTCTAGGTATTGCAGAAAGAGCTTTAGAAGAATCTGTGAAATATCTAGGAGAAAGGGAGCAGTTTGGAAGACCAATCGGCAAATTCCAAGGACTTCAATGGATAGTTGCTGAAATGGCTACAAAAATTGAAGCTGCTAAAAACCTTGTTTATAAAGCGGCCAAAACTAAAGACGAAGGAAAGAAGTTTTCTAAAGAAGCGGCTATGGCTAAATATTATGCATCAGAAACAGCCACTGAAGTTGCCAATAAAGCTATCCAATTGCACGGTGGTTATGGTTACATGAAAGAATATCCAATCGAAAGATTATTAAGAGATGCAAAAATTACTGAAATTTATGAAGGTACAACTGAAGTTCAAAAGATGGTAATAGCTAACTCGGTTTTATAAAAAGGAGGCATAATTATAATGAAGATAGTTGTTTGTATAAAGCAGGTACCAGATACTGATGAAGTAAAAATAGATGAAGAAAAAGGTACTCTAATTAGAAAAGGGGTTCCTAGTATCATAAATCCAGAAGATAGGAATGCATTAGAAGAAGCAGTTAAAATTAAAGAACAAAATGGGGCAGAAATTGTTGCTATTACTATGGGACCTCCTCAGGCTAAAGAAGCTCTAAGAGAGGCTTATGCAATAGGAGCAGACGAGGTAATCTTATTATCAGACATAGCCTTTGCAGGTTCAGACACCTGGGCTACAGCTTATACTTTATCCCAGGCTATAAAAGAGATTGGTAATGTTGATCTAATATTATGTGGGCGTCAGGCTATTGATGGTGATACAGCTCAGGTTGGACCGCAGATAGCTGAAAATTTAAGTATACCTCAACTTACATATGTTAAGTCTTTAAATATTAATAATGACAAGATATCTGTTAGTAGGGCTGTAGAAGATGGATCAATGGAATTAGAGACTAAATTACCGGCTCTAGTTACTATTTTAGGATCAATAAATCAGCCTAGATATCCAAGCATTAAACGAATTATTGAAATTTATAACCATGATAAAATTATAAATTGGAGTAAAGATGATATTGATCTAGATGAATCAAAACTAGGACTTGATGCTTCTCCGACACAGGTTGCAGATACTTTTGTGCCAACCCATGAAAAAAAGGGAGAAATATACAATTCAAAAACTCAAAGTGCTGTAAAATTATTAGTTAATAATCTAAAATTAGAGAAAGTAATTTAGGAGGAATTTTAGATGCTTAAAATAAAAGAGAAAAATTGTGTAGGTTGTGAAGTCTGTATAGATAAATGTCCCTACGATGCATTATATATGAGAGAGAATATAGCTATAGTTGACGAAGAAAAATGTACATTATGCGGTGTCTGTGTCGATCATTGTAATTTTAAAGCAATTGAATTAATTACTAAATCTCAAAAAGATTTTTCATATTTAAATCAATATGAAGGAATTTGGGTTTTAGCTGAACAGAGAGAAGGAGAGTTATTAAATGTATCTATAGAGTTAGTAGGTGAGGCAAAAAAATTAGCTAAAAAGAAAGAGACGGATGTAACTGCTGTTTTAGCAGGAAATGATTTATCAAATCAGGCAGAAGTATTAATTGCCAGAGGTGCTGATAATGTTTATATCTTAGAAAATAGCGAACTTGAAAATTACAGGACTGAGCCATATACACAGGTTATTTCTGATTTAATTGAACAAGAAAAGCCTGAAATAGTTTTATTAGGAGCTACCAATAATGGAAGAGATCTCGGCCCAAGATTAGCAGCTAGACTTGATACTGGCTTGACTGCAGATTGTACAGAACTTGATATAGATTCTGAGAAAGAAATACTTCTTCAGACCAGGCCAGCGTTTGGTGGTAATTTGATGGCGACTATTGTTTGTCCAGAACATCGTCCTCAGATGGCTACAGTTAGACCAGGGGTTATGATGGAATTAGAAGAAGATAATAATCGGATAGGAGAAATAATTAAACTTCAGTCTGATATTGAAGAAAAAAATATGATCACTAAAATCAAAAATATTATTAAAGAGCCTAAAGCGTCAATCGACTTAGAAAATGCAAATATTATTGTAGCCGGTGGAAGAGGTATCGGTTGTCCGGATAATTTTAGTTTAATAGAAAAACTTGCTGACACTGTAGATGGAGAAGTTGGAGCGTCAAGAGCTGTAGTTGACGAAGGCTGGATATCAAAAGAACATCAGGTTGGTCAAACTGGTAAAACAGTAAAACCAACTCTCTATATTGCCTGTGGTATATCCGGTGCTATTCAACATAAAGCAGGTATGCAAAACTCAGATTATATAATAGCGATTAATAAAGATTCTGAAGCCCCTATTTTTGATATCTGTGATTATGGTATTATAGGAGATTTAAAAGATATTATTCCTGAATTGATTGAAGAGATAGCTTAATTATATATAACACAATATTAAAATTTACCCTGGATTATTCAGATTCAGGGTAAATTTAATTTAATAAAGTTTTATTTAATATTAGCCAGGGATATCCTAATATAAAATTATTTGAGTAGACAAATTTTATTCTTGTAATAATCTATAGTATAATTAAATTTAATAAATTATTCAAAAAATTTTAGAAAGTGAGAGGTGATAATTTTGGCTCATGTTTTTAGCCCTAAGAATAAAGATAAATTAATTTCTGAAGAAAGAAGAGAAATCTTCAAACCAAAAAAACTTTTAAAGTTTGTTGGTTTAAAAGAGGGGATGACAGTCTTTGATGTGGGTTGTGGTAATGGCTTTTTTACTTTACCAGCTGCTGAAATAGTAGGTGATAATGGAAATATTTTTGGATTTGACCTTTCTCAAGAAATGTTAAATGACTTGAAATCTAGAGTAGAAAAAAATAATATTAATAATATTAAAACATTTTTAGTTTCTGAGAGCGGTATCAAATCTACTGGAATAAAATTTCAGATTAAATCAAAAGCTAATTTTATGATTATGTCAAATATTCTTCACGAAGTACCGAATCTGAATAACTTCCTAGATGATTATCTTGAATGGCTTTCAGATGGGGGGCGTCTCTTAATTATAGAGTGGAGGAAAAAAGAGACAGCAGAAGGACCTGGTTTAGAACATAGGTTGGCACCTAAAGATTTGCTTGATTTATTGAACAAAAAAGGATTGAAAGCATTATTCAGTAGAATTATTAATAACAATTATTACCTAAAGTTACTAGAAAAATAATTTAATAAAAAATATTGACAATATTGTTAAAAATACTTGACTTAAATTTTTGTTTAGAATATAATATAACAAGGATAAGATATTTTTATAAAAATATAAGAAAGTTTATCCTGGATTGGGGGTGAATTATGCCTGCAATTTATATTAATTCTGGAGGAGAAATAATTTTTGACAAGGATGTATTAGAGGCAGCTAACATTAAACCAGGAGATGATGTTTTAATTCAAGAAACCGAAGAGGGCATAATTATTTCAAAAGCAGAGGAAGAGTAGTATCCAGGGGGTTTGCTAAAATGATGATAGATTTAATCATTAATGGAGCGACCGTTCTGACAATGGCAGATGGCGTCGGTTATCTTAACGACGCTTCCATTGGTATAAATGATGGGAAAATTGTTTTCATCGCAGAACAAGGAGATGAGACATTAAATAAATATAATGCTAATAGATATATTTCTGGCAAAGATAAATTGATAATGCCAGGTTTGATTGATGCTCATATGCATACTGAGATATCTATTTTTAGAGGGTTAGCTCAAGACTTAAATAACTGGATGGAATTAGGATTATGGCCATTTAGTCAACACCTTGACCGTGAAGCAGCAGAAGCGGCTATAAGACTAAATATAATGGAATCTGTGAAGAAGGGCACTACCACTTTAGGAGATTTTGGTTCTGAAATAGATTTAATTGCTAGTACCTGTCAGGACTTTGGAGTAAGAGGTGTTCTTACCAAAACTATTAATGAGCTTGATCAAAAAAATCCTGCTGAACCTGGTCAGTTATATAATTTTGATTACAAAAAAGGTAAAAAAGATTTAGAATCTGCTTTGAATATTATTGAAAAATATAAAAGTGATGATTTGTTGGATTTTAATTTTGGTCCACAGGCATTGGATATGGTTTCCTTAGATTTATTGAAAGAAGTCTATAAACAGGCTAAAAATCTTGATATTCAGATTCATATGCATGTAGCCCAGGGTGATAGAGAAGACTGGCAGATCGAAAAAAGGTATGGGGATAGAACTATACCATTTTTGCATAAAAATAATCTTTTAGGACCTGAATTAAGAGCTGTTCATTTAACTGAAGCTTCTCCAGAAGAGACGATATTGCTAGCAGAATCAGGGGCAGCATTGACAATCTGTTCAGGTAGTATAGGAATTATTGATGGATTAGTACCTCCATTGTTAGAGTTTTTAAAAATATCTGACCGTATTTCATTAGGAAGTGATCAGGCACCAGGGAATAATTGTAATAATATGTTTAATGAAATGAAACTTACTTCATTATTTAATAAGATTAAAAGTTCTGATCCTACTAATTTAAATGCAGGGCAGATTTTACAGTTTGCAACAAATAAAGCAGCAGAATCTTTAAATATATCTGAAAAAGTTGGTTCAATAGCTCCAGGCAAAGAAGCCGATTTACTTTTTATAGATTTAAAATCACCAGCACTGAACCCGGTTATAAACTCACCATTAAGAAATATAGTTCCTAATTTAGTCTATTCGGCATCAGGTGAAGAAGTAGAATCAGTCATGATCTCTGGAAAATTTGTTGTCAAAGATAACAAGTTTTTGCCAGCAGATGAAGATGAAGTTATTAACAATGCAAATCTGGAAGCAAAAAGATTAATGACTAAAGTTGATAAAGACTGGCTTCAAGATAAATCCCCAATATTTAAGCTTCAGGAAAAAGGATATTTATGAAAAAGTTTTTAGTTTTATTGTTAGTAATGACATTGATTTCAGGTTTTTTAGCATTATATTATGAATTTCAGAGAGAAGAAGAGAAGCCAGTAATAGTTTATATAATTGATGCAAGATTTAACCCAATGTTTGGCCCAACCAATAGAATTGAAAGACCAGATTCCTATCGATTAAGACCTGGACATGGGCAACTGGTAAGAGAAATAATAGAAAGTAGTTCTGGTTCCAGCAATTTAATAATAAGAGAAATGGAGCTCCAACCAATTAGTCAGACAGAACGCCGACAACAATTTGAAGAGTTTCTGGAAGAAATATATTTTGAACAAGTTGTTAATCAAAATAAAAGAGTTTTAGTAAATATAAGTCTGGCCTTTATGGATGGTAATCAGGCTGAAGAAGAACTTTTTCAAAATTTAAAAGAACTTGGTATTACTACAATTGCAGCAGCAGGTAATAGTGGCGATGATTATTTATATTATCCTGCAGCCTATGATGCAACAGTTTCCATTACTAGTGGTGGCAGAAGAGGTTTGGCTGATTATGCTACTTATAACAATATGGTTGATTTAGCTGCCTCAGGAGATGTTGTTCGTTATCTGCCTGGTAGATTGAGTTCATTTCAAACTATTACTTATCGGCAGGCAGGAACTTCTTTTGCAGCTCCAAGAGTGACAGGGCTTTTAGCTGGTATATTATCCAGAAGTTCTGAAGAATATAATGGAGAAGAATTAATAGAAATGGCTAAAAATAATGCTAGCATAATAAATGATTCAGTTAAATTGATGTCGCCAAACCGTTTATTATATAATACAGATAATAGTTTTTTCTGGAGACAATTATATTTAAGAAGTCTAATTATATTTTTTGCTATTTCAATAATACCTAGTTGGTTTATAATAAAATATAAGAGATTATTAATTAAATATCGCAATATAATTAAACCAGAAGAATATTTTTCTTATTTTGAAAGTTTGTCAATAAAAGAAGAAAAGAAGATTACAAGCAAACTCAAAGATAATTTTGAAGAGAAATTTGATTTAGATGAATTTTTAGACTATCTGAAATATTCATTATTAAAGAATAGAGATGATCCTGAAAAAATTGCAGATAAAATTTTAAAAGCAGCACCTAATTATTCTGATAAATTAGTTTTTAATTATAATTTTGCTGAATTTCTAGAGAGCCTTATTAGTGATATAAATAAAAATAAAGTTGATAGGTTAGCTCGATTCTGGCTTGAACTATTAAATCAAAAGGAAGAATGGAAAAGAGCTAAAAGTTTTGTTGTTGAAAATCTTGAGACGGGAGAAGATCCCTGGTTAATATATTATTTTTTAGTTTCATTAATAGACTTAAGGGGTCGAGGTTATTTATTAGAAAATGAGATTGGAGATATTAATGATAAATTAGATGGGATTAAGAGGAAAGAAGATCCTTTAATTAAAGAAGCATTAATATTATGGTATAATGAAATAGAATAAAATAATTAAATCCCCGCTTTTAAGCGGGGATAGTATATTTTGTATTGATATTTGATTAGAAAGAATAGCCAAATCCTAATTTAAATTTATTCATTTCCGATGTAATACCGTTTACAGAAGCTCTAATGTCAATATTATCTGGAAGATTATAAATCGCTCCAGCTTGATACATGAGAGCTAGATCACTATCTGGAACTACTAACCCTAGTTCTCCTGCTATTCTTAAATTATCAGCAGCAGGAAAAGAAGTATTTAAACCGAGAAAGACAGATTTATTGACAACATAACCACCGGCAACTGCAAATTCTGGACTTAGTTGATATTTTAAACCAAGGCGGGAATAAGGATCTCCTATTTCTCCAAATATACCTATAGTTTCAGTGATACCGAAATCTCCGGCAATAGAAAAGCCAGAATCAGCTTGAGGGACTACAAGGTTGACCATGAAATGGCCCTGTCCTTCATTTACAGCTGGTTCAATTAGAGCTTGAGTTGAGGTTGAAAAAGTTAAAAGAAATGCAAAAACTAAGATTATTGTTAAATATTTTTTCATTTAATAGATACCTCCTTTTGATGTCATTATATTATTCTATAAAAAAACCTTTTTCCCTTTATTTTTAATAAACTTTTCTAGGAGGCTTTAATATGAGGCTAGCAATTATAATAATTATTGTGGCAGGTTTAATGTTAGGTGCTGGATATTTTCTAGCTGAATTCATTTATCCATTACCAGCAGAAGTTGCCGAAAATTATCTAGGTTCTTTATTAGCAGAAGATTTTAATAATATGATAGAATATCATCATTCTGAATTTGATGAGCCTTCAACTGATAGTTTAGTTAATTCATTTACAGATTTCAGCCAGAATTTTAATTTATTAGAAATTGAATTATTAGAGTTCGAAACTTTAGAAGAATCTCTATTTGAAGCTGAGTATCAGGTTAAAATTCTATATACAAGCGAATATTTTGAAGATATAACGATTGATTTTGTAATGGAGTTATCTAGAGATGGAATATTGGACTGGAAAATACATTGGCGTGATCAACTTCCATTACCTGAATATGGTATAAATGCCAATTATGATAGAAGAAGACTTTATCCTGAAAGAGGGAATATTTATGATAGAAGCGGAGAATTATTGGCTGGTGGTGGTTCTTTAATCAATGTGGGCATTCAACCAGGTAGAGTTGAAGATCCGGATCTTTTACATGATACTCTTTATGAAGAACTAGAGTTGACAGAGGAGTACTTAACAGGTGAATATCAGGCAACTGGAGTTGAGGATCATTGGTTTGTTCCTGTAGCAACAATTTCTGAATCAGAATTTGCTGAATTAGATCCAATACTCCGTCCAATTCCAGGTATATTCTTTAGAAGACAGGATAGCAGAGTCTATCCTTACAATACAACAGTTGGTCATATAACCGGATATATTGGAGAGGTTACTTCAGAAATGATTGATTATTACCCAGAAAGAGATTATCAGGCTGGAGAAAAAGTAGGAAGAAGTGGTCTGGAAATTGGTCAGGAAGAAATCCTTAGAGGTAGTCCTGGTTATGAATTTTATGTAGAAACTGCTGAAGATAGAGAACTATTAAGGCAATTACCAGCGGTTCATGGTGAAGATATTAATATTTCACTAGATATCTCATTGCAGGAAGAAGCCGTAGATATATTGGCAGGGGAGAGAGCCTCCTTCGTTTTATTAGATGCAAATTCTGGAGAAATTATTGTTCTTGCTTCTACTCCTGGGTTTGATCCTAATGAGTTTGTTCAAGGAATTAGTGGATCTAGATGGTCTCAATTAACTACTGATCCAGATAGGCCATTATTTAATCGAGCAATTCAGGGCAGATATCCTCCAGGGTCCACCTTTAAAGTTTTAACTGCTGCAGCGGCTTTAAATGAGGACGTTTATAATATTAATAGTGAGTTTAATGATGAAGGTCAACTTATTGTTGATGGCAATATCATCAGGAATTTTGAAGGAGAAGTTTTTGGCCAGCATACATTAGAAGATGCAATTGTCCGTTCAATTAATACAACTATGGCTCAAGTTGGTCTTGATTTAGGGGCTGAAAAATTAGAAAATTATTTTAGTAGATTAAGTTTATCATCAACTCCAGATCTTGGATTGCCTCTACAGCCAGGTCAAATTGGAAATCCAGGAAGAAGTCGAGTTGCTCTGGCCTGGTCAGCTATTGGTCAGGATCAAGTTTTGATAACACCACTGCATATGGCAAAATTATTCACTCCTTTTGCTAATAATGGATATGCTCCTGAAGTGAGTTTGCAGATTGATGATTATGGTCATCAGATGGAACAGGTTTTATCTGAAGAAACTGCTAATAATTTGAGGCAATCTTTAAGAAAAGTGGTTACAGAAGGAACAGGTCAGTCGTTAAATTTAGATGGTTTTAATATCTATGGTAAGACTGGTACAGCTGAAATTACAGGCCGAGACCCTCATGCCTGGTTTGCAGGCTTCATAGAGGACTTCCAGGATAGAGACTTTGCATTTGCCCTATTAGTTGAAGAGGGGGGAGTAGGAGGGCGTGTGGCTGCACCATTAGTGAGAGAGTTTTTTGAAAGAGTTAATGAAACTGGTTTAATAGAAGAGATGGAAGAATTAGATTAAAATACTTATAAGGAGTGTGAAAAATGGCAAAGATAATTGTACCACTGGCCCGAGGATTTGAGGAGATTGAAGCGGTAACTGTAATTGATCTTTTGAGAAGAGCTGATATTGAAGTTGTTGTTGCTGGACTCACTGAGACAGACATAATGGGCGCTCATGGATTAATTATTCAGGCAGATCAGCGATTCAAAAATATTAATTGGCGAGTATTTGACGGAATTGTCTTGCCAGGTGGTATGCCTGGAGCAGAGAATTTAAGGCAGGACAAAAATATTATTTCTCTTGTTCAGGAATTTGATGCTAGAGATAAACTTGTTGCTGCAATCTGTGCTGCGCCAATTGTATTAAAAGGAGCAGGAATATTAGCTGGCAGGAAATTAACCTCCTATCCTGAATTTGCAGATGAATTTACCAGATATGATTATCTTGAAGATCCTGTTGTTATTGATGATAATATCATAACATCTAGAGGTCCAGGAACAGCTATGAGCTTTGCTTTGGAAATAATTGAGTATTTGAAAGGTGAAGAAGAAAGAATGGAGCAGGAAGAAAACACATTATATAATTTTTAAACAATAAACCTCTATCCTAAAAAAACATAGGATAGAGGTTATTAAATACAATTCTTTAAATTTGATATAACATCTCATAGTATTCTGTAAGCATTCTTTCAGCAGAAAAGCGATCATGGGTCATCTTAATACTGTACTGCATCATCATTAGCCATTTTTTTCTATTCTCATAATAGGTTGGTATTATTTGATCTAGCAAAACATGATATAGACCAAAAAGATCATGTTCATCCTGGCCATTACCAACATAGGCATCTCCAAATTGCCAGCCATTAATACCATGTTGGCAGTTTTCATCCCACCAGCCATCTAGAGTGCTAAAATTCAAGACTCCATTCATGGCTGCTTTCATTCCAGAAGTACCGGAAGCTTCCATTGGACGACGTGGATTATTTAACCAGACATCAGCACCCCTGGTCATTAATCGGCCAGTTTTAATATTATAATCTTCAAGATAAGTTACACTCTGTGGGTATTCCTTTGATATTTCAACAATTCTTGAAATAATGTCTTTACCTTTATTATCTTCAGGGTGAGCTTTACCAGAAAAAACTAGCTGCAGCATTTGATCTTCTAAAAGATGTCTGATTCGATCAATATCCCAGAATATCATATCAGGTCTTTTGTAACTGGCTGCTCTTCTGGCAAATCCAATTAATAATCTATCCTCTCTAAACTTTTGACCATTCTCTTCTTCAATGAAATCAATTAATGCCTGTTTATTTTCACTGTGTAGTTCAGAGATAGCTTTTTTATCAAAAAGACTTGAAAACATTCTTTCGTCTACCCAGGAAGGTAAATGTACCCCATTTGTGATAGAGATAATTGGAGCTCTATCTTCAACATGTTGCCACATATCTCTGGCTGTTATTCCATGAAGTTTAGCTACACCATTAGCTCTGGAAGCAAGCCTTAAGCCTGCAACAGTCATATTAAATGGATTGCCTCCAATCTCTTCCATTTCTTCTTTTTCCAGACCATTAAAAGCTCCAATCTTTTTAAGGTTTTCAATTGGATGAGACTCATTCCCTTCTTTAACAGGGGTATGAGTTGTAAATACTATTTCAGATCTAACTTCTTCCCAGGCCTGATTAAAATCATAACCGTTTTTAATTTTTTCTTGGATTAATTCTGTTCCTGCTAGAGCAGCATGACCTTCGTTGAAGTGATAAATATCTACATCGATATCTAATTTTCTTAAAGCCCGAATTCCACCAATTCCTAAAACTATTTCTTGAGCGATTCTTTCTTCAGAAGAGCCTACATATAATCTTTCTGTAATCCTTTTATATTTGCCGTTTTCTTTGAGGTTTGTATCAAGTAAGTAAATTGGGTTATTATTAAATTTATCAACTTTCCAGACTTTACATTTAACATCAGTTTCTTTAACTTTGACAGTTACAGTAATTCCAGTATCCTCAACATGCTTATAATTCTGGCCTTCAGGGGGGAAGTTATCATAAGGTCTCCCGTAGTCATCTATCAATTGTTTTGTATAACCTTTATTCCACATGATTCCGATTCCGATGACTGGTAGATTTAAGTCCCTGGCAGCTTTCATAGTATCGCCAGCTAAAACTCCTAAACCTCCAGAATAAATTCTAAAATCTTCATGGAGTCCGTACTCCATACAGAAATAAGCTATTTTTGTTGGATCATTTTTAATATCTTTAGTTATTTTTTCATTCATATTTCATTATTGCCTCCCCATATCATTAAAATCAAAAATTTTTAATATGATATGCTTATTATTATACATCAATAGCTTGAAATAGTAAAATTGAATTTTTTTAATTATTATAATATGTTATAATATTAAAAGGTCTATTAAATTTTTAATATTATTTTGAGGAGGTTTTGTTATTTGAAATCTGTTAATAGTTGTGATAATTTTGATCAATTTAGCTATGGTATAAAAGTTAGTTTAGATTTTACATATATTAAACTCTGGATAAAAGATGCAGATGAAGTGGTTGTTAATCTTTCATACAATGATGATGATAAAATATTTACTCAATTAGAGTTAGAAGAAAAAGAGAAAAATATATGGACTAAGAAGGTCCCAGAAAACTTGCATGGTGTTTATTATTGGTTAGAAATTGAACGAGATGGAGAAACAGTTAAGACTCTTGATCCCTGGGTTAAAGCAGTAGGAACAAATAGTGAAAGGGGAATTATTGTTAATCTAGATAAGACTAATCCTGCTGATTGGGATAAAGATAGAAGAATCAGTATAAATTTACCTGTTGATGCAATAATCTATGAATTACATGTAAAGGATTTCAGTATTCATCCTGAATCAGGAATTGAAAATAAAGGCAAATATCTTGGTTTTACCGAAACTGGAACAGTTAATAGAGAGGGTTTGAAAACAGGCCTGGATCATTTAAAGGAATTAGGAATTACACATGTGCAATTAATGCCTGTTTTTGATTTTGCGACTGTAGATGATAATGATATAGAAGATTATAATTGGGGTTATGATCCATTATATTATAATGTTCCAGAAGGTTCTTATGCTACTGGCACATCTGATTTTTCTAGAATAAATGAATTGAAAAAGTTAATACAGACTTTACATAAAAATGATATCGGGGTTATAATGGATGTGGTTTATAATCATACATATTATACTGAAAAATCTGCATTTAATAAAATCGCTCCAGGATATTTTTATCGCTGGTATGATGAAGATGAGTTGGCCAATGGTTCAGGAGTAGGCAATGAGATTGCTACTGAAAAAGATAAAGTGCAGGAATTTATTGTTGAGTCAGTTTTATATTGGGCGAAGGAGTACCATATAGATGGTTTTCGGTTCGATTTGATGGGGTTAATTGATGAAGAAACAATGCTGAAAATAAGAAAAGGTTTATATGAGATTGACTCTAATATATTAGTTTACGGAGAACCCTGGTATGCATTACCGCCCCAATTATCAGAAGAAGAGTTGATTTTAAAAGGTGACCAGAAAGGTAAAGGCATTGGAGTTTTTAATGATAGTTTTAGAAATGCAGTTAAAGGTGAAAATGATTTAAAGACTCAAGGTTTTATTGGTGGTCATAATAATTTAGTAGGGGCAATTGAAAGAGGTACCGTTGGAGAAATAAGTTATAATGAAGAAATAAAGGGTTTTGCTTTATCGCCAGAGGAGACAATCAATTATGCAAGTTGTCACGACAACCATACACTCTGGGATAAAATTCAGGGAGCATTTCCTGCAGTTGAGGAGAAAGAAAGAATAGTCTTAGATAGATTTGCTCAGGCAATAGTAATGACTTCTCAAGGTGTACCATTTTTATTAGGTGGCGAAGAGTTTTTAAGAACGAAATTTGGGAATAGTAATTCATATAATGCTGGCAACAAAATAAATGCTTTAAAGTGGAATAGAAAAAGCAAATATAAAGATACATTTAAATATTATAAAGGTTTAATATCTTTAAGAAAAAAACATCCTGCTTTCAGGTTGAATTCTGCAAAAGAAATTCGCAAATATCTTAAGTTTTTGAATACACCTCCTGGAATCATAGCCTTTAAATTAGGACCATATGCTGGAGGAGATTGCTGGAAACATATAATAGTAATTTATAATAGTTGGTGGGACTGGGCTAATGTTAAACTTGGAGACAAGAAAAAATGGAATATAGTAGTTGATGATAGGCATGCTGGTATTGAGTCATTTAATACTTTTAAAGCAGATGAAGTTGACGTTCCTCCTCATTCAGTTATGGTTCTTTATACTAACCATTAAATATTAATGATATAAAAATGTCCCAGGATTAAACCTGGGACGTAATCAATATTATATAATGGAATTTTTATCAATGATTAATGGGAATGAGGGATCTCCTTTTAATTTTTTTCCAGGAGTTATTGTAACATTTTTATCTAATATAACATTTTCAAGTTCAGCGCCGTCTCCTACTTGACTTTTTTGCATTATGATCGAATTTTTTATTGAAGCATTTTCACCAATTTGAACTCCTCTAAATAATACTGATTTTTCGACTTCTCCATTAATTAAACAACCATTTGCAGCTATAATATTATGGACTCTGGCTTTGCTAGTATATTTTGTTGCAGCTTCATCTTTTGGTTTAGTAAATACCGGGCCATTTGTGTTGTAAAAATCATTAAATATTTTAGGTTGAAGAAGTTCCATATTTCTTCGATAATATTCACTTAAAGAGCTGATTATGGCTATATAATTATGAATCTCGTATCCCTGTACATTATAATTTTGTAAGTTAGCAGAAATACCATTCTTTTCAAAATCCCACTGTCCTGTAGAAACACACTGGTCAATTATTTCAAGTAGAATATCTTTTCTCATAATATATCTCTTTAAAGAGACTTTAGTATCTTTTCGAGTATCTGGATTGATTTTCATTTCAGTAATTCTATTATCGTCATCGATTTTAATAGTTGTATAATGGGAATCTTTATATAATGTTTCTAAATCTTTATAAACAACTGTTATATCAGCTCTTGAATTAATATGATCTTTAACAATCGGTCTATAATCTAAATTACAAACAATTGAAGGATATGAAATTATAACATATTCCTGGCTGGAACGGTGAATATAATCTAAGTTGGCTTGTAAATTTTCTATATCCCCTTTATATAGATTTCCAGTTTTATTAATATGAGCAGGGGGAAGTAAAAAGAGACCATCATTCTTTGTATCTAGACCCCAGGCTTTACCAGGTCCTATATGATCTAGCAGGGACCTAAATCTAGATTCCAGTAATATACCAACATTATCAACATCTGAGTTTACAAGATTAGATAAAGGAAAATCAATTAATCTATATCTACTGGCAATAGGTACTGAAGCAAGAGATCGATGTCCAGTTAGTTCTTTCAAAGAAATTCCTTGTGGATTATTATTAAGTATCCCCATAACATTATTCATAATATTACCTCCTTTATATATTTTTGGATTATCCGACGACACTACCATGTTTAATTTTAGCACCATTAGTTATAGTTTCACTTTCTCCTATTACAGTTACATTATATGTTACAGCATCACCTATACCTATTCTGGCATTATCTTTAATTAATGAATTTTGGCCAATAATTGCTTTATTTATATATGCACCATCTTCAATTTTAACATTAGGCATTATTACAGAATCTTTAACTACTGCATTTCTACCTATTTCCACACCATAGAAAATCACTGAATTTTCTACTTCTCCCTGAATCTTGGTTCCTTTATTAATCATTGAGTTTCTCACCTGGGCTTCACTACTTAGATATTGTGGAGGTCTATTTGGATTAACACTGTAGATAACCCAGTCTCTGTCATAAAGGTTTAAACCCATATTATCTGTTTTTAATAAATCCATATGAGCCTGCCAGTAACTTTTAATAGTACCGACATCTTTCCAGTAACCTGAAAATGTATAAGCATTTAAATGTAATTTATCCTTGAGCATGGCTGGTATTATATCGTTGCCAAAATCTCCTGAAGAATCAGGATTTTCTGCATCTTCCTGGAGATAATCTCTTAACATTGGCCAGTTGAAAATATATATACCCATTGAAGCTAAATTACTTCTTGCATCATCTGGTTTTTCCTGAAAATCAACTATTCTCTTGTTATCATCAGTAATCATAACTCCAAATCTATTTGTATCCTCCCAGGGGACTTCCATCACAGCAATACTGGCGTCAGCCCCAGTTGCTTTGTGGTCCTCTAACATTACTGAATAATCCATCTTATATATATGGTCTCCAGAAAGAACAAGTACGTAATCAGGATCATAGAGATCTATATATTTTATATTTTCATATATTGCATGAGCGGTTCCTTTATACCAGCTGCCTCCTCCTTCTCTAATATATGGAGGTAAAACAGTAACGCCACCATCGCGGCGATCTAAATCCCATGAGCTACCGTTACCAATATAAGAATTTAATACAAGTGGTTCATATTGAGTCAAAACACCAACAGTATCAATATTAGAGTTAGAACAGTTACTTAATGGAAAGTCGATCAACCGATATTCGGCACCAAAAGGAACAGCCGGTTTGGCTATTTCTTTAGTTAATACGCCAAGTCTAGTTCCCTTTCCTCCAGCTAATAACATTGCTACCATTTCTTTTTTAGACATAGTATCCCTCCTGATAAGTTATGGTCTAGATATTTTCTGTTTATCTTTTGCTGGTTTTAAATATATCCCTGCCAGTGGAGGCAGAGTTAATTCTATTGAATGAGGAAATCCATGGAATTCAAGTGGTTCAGATTGATATTTTGTTTTACTTGAATAGTCTGAGCCTCCATATATGTCTTCATCGCTATCAAGAATAACTTCATAAACGCCTTCTTTTGGAACGCCTATTCTATAATTGTCTCTTGGAATAGGTGTGAAATTTAAAGCAACTATAATTGGTTGGTTTTTGCTATTATAACGAATCAAGCTTAATATGCTCTGGTTACTATCATTCGGCTCAATCCACTCAAACCCTTTAGAGTTGTAATCAAGTTCCCAGAGAGGGGATTCATCTAAATAAATCTGATTTAAATCTCTAACAAAATTTTGAGTTTCCTGGTGTTTTTCATAATCTAAAAGAAACCAATCTAGTTCTTGTTTGTAATTCCACTCAATAAATTGTCCAAACTCTCCACCCATAAACAATAATTTCTTGCCGGGATGCGCCATCATATATGAATAAAGTAGTCTTAAATTAGCAAATTTTTGCCAGTAATCACCGGGCATCTTATCCAGCAGAGATCTTTTTCCATGAACAACTTCATCATGGGAGAGAGGAAGAACAAAATTCTCAGTATAAGTGTACATTAACGAGAAAGTTAGTCTATTATGCTGCCATTTTCTAAATATAGGATCGGCCTTCATATATTCAAGAGTATCATTCATCCATCCCATATTCCATTTCAAATTAAAACCAAGGCCTCCGATATAAGCTGGAGATGTTACCTGTGGCCAGGAAGTGGATTCTTCAGCTATCATCATGACGCCGGGGAATTTGGAAAAGACTACTTCATTCATTTTTCGTAAAAATTTAATTGCATCTATATTTTCTCGTCCGCCATATTCATTAGGTACCCAGTTTGAATTTTCTTTACCATAATCCAGATAAAGCATATTACTAACTGCATCGGCTCTTATGCCATCAATGTGGTATTCCTCTAACCAAAAAACTGCATTAGAAATTAGAAAGCTCCAAACTTCAGGCTGACCGAAATCAAAATTCAAGGTATCCCATTGTGGATTTTCAGCTCTTAGTGGAATATTACTCTCATATAATTCAGTCCCATCAAATAATCTAAGGCCATGGTCATCTTTACAAAAATGGCTTGGTACCCAGTCAATTATAACTCCAATGCCGGCTTGATGACAGCTATCAACAAAATATTTAAAGTCTTCAGGTTTGCCATACCTACTTGTAAGAGCGAAATATCCTGTTGTTTGATAACCCCAGGAACCATCAAAGGGGTGTTCTGCGATTGGCAGGAGTTCAACATGAGTATAATTCATTTCCAGTAAATATGGGATTAATAAATCTGCAATCTCTCTGTAATTATACAGTTCTTTTTTTGAATTTCTTTTCCATGAGCCTAAATGAACTTCATAGATTGAGACAGGTTCATTTAATATATCCTTATCTTCTCTTTCTTTTAACCATTTACTATCATTCCATTGGTATTCTTCCATATCAGTAATTATTGAAGCCGTTTTAGGTTTTTTTTCTGCTTTAAATGCATAAGGATCTGCCTTAACTCTTTTTTGTTTTTCATAGCCTGTAATCAAGTATTTATACTTATCTCCTGGTTTAGCTCCAACTATAAAGCCTACCCATAAGCCACTATCTTTAATTTTTTCAAGTTGGTTTTTATTTTTTTGCCAGTTATTAAAATCACCAACAACTGAAATTTTTTTTGCATTAGGTGCCCAGACAGTAAATTTAGTTCCAGAATCATCATTATGTTTTACTGGATGAGCTCCCATGAATTCATAAGCTTGATAATGTTTACCACTATGAAACAGATATTGATCATAATTTGTAGGTTTAATACTCTTCATTTGAAAAACCTCCTGCCAAAAAATGCTTTAACTCATTTAATTAATTCTCGATAAAAACGATAATCCCTGCTTTTATAAGCTGAAGTTTATAAGAAATTATAAGCAATGTGGAATAATAAAAAGTTTGACAGAGCTATTTTATTTTATTAAAATATATATATCCTGGCAATACTATAAGTTTATAAGTAGGAGTGATAAAAATGGATAAGAAAAAAGTTTTATTTGTGACATCTGAAGCAGCTCCATTTGTAAAGACTGGAGGTTTAGGTGATGTTGCTGGTTCACTTCCGGCAGCAATGAAAGAAAAAGGACATGATGTCAGAGTTATATTGCCTGAATATAGTCAGATTTCTTCGACTTACAAAGAACAATTAGAACATGTAACACATTTTAGAACAAATATAACCTGGAGAAATGAGTATGTAGGAGTTAATAAATTAAAACATAACAAAGTTCCTTTTTATTTTATTGATAGCAAAAAATATTTTTATCGGAGCAATCTTTATGATAATCCAGACCGCCATTTGCAGTTTGTTTTATTTATGCGTGGAGTTCTGGAGATGCTTCCAAAAATAGATTTCAAACCAGATATTATACATTGTAATGACTGGCAGACTGGACTTATTCCACTTTTATTAAATGATAACTATAAAAGATATAATTTTTATAAAGATATTAAAACTGTTTTTACTATTCATAATTTAAGATATCAGGGAATTTTTGGGCCTGAAATCGTTTCTGACTCTCTTGGGATAGATCCATCACATTTTTATAGTGGGAATATTCGTCATGATGGACTTGTGAATTTTATGAAGGCCGGAATTATGTATGGAGATAAAATAACCACAGTTAGTAACACTTATGCTAGTGAGATAAAAACTCCATATTTTGGTGAAGGTTTAGATTATGCTTTAAGAATGAGAGGCGATGATTTAAAAGGTATAGTAAATGGAATTAGTTTTGATGAAAATGATCCTTTTAGTGATAGAGAAATATTTGCTAATTTTGATAAAAATAATTTTGAAGGAAAAGCCAAAAACAGAAGAGCCTTGCAATCTTTCTTAGGTTTGGAAATTAATCCTGATAAAAAAATCTTAAGCATAATTACTAGATTGGTTGAACAAAAAGGTATAGATTTGATTAAACATGTCTCAGAAGAAATAGTAAATACAGGGTTACAATTTGTAATTTTAGGAACCGGGAAACCTGAGTACGAAGAATTCTTTAGAGATCTATCCAATCGCTATCCTGATCAGGTTGCAGCTGAAATTAAATATGATTTTACCCTGGCTAAAAGAATTTATGCAAGTTCAGATTTCTTTTTAATGCCTTCACAATTTGAACCCTGTGGTCTTGGCCAGCTTTTTGCTATGAGATATGGAACAGTTCCTATTGTGAGAGAAACTGGGGGATTAAAAGATACTGTTGAGCCTTATAAGAATGGTGAAGGGACAGGCTTTACATTTAAAGAATATAATGCTCATAAGATGTTATCTGCTATTGAAGATGCTGCAGAGTTAGTTTCAAGACCTAAAGAGTTAAAATCTCTTCAAAAAGCTGTTATGGAAAAAGATTTCAGCTGGGATAAGTCAGCAGAGAGATATTTAAGTTTATATGATGATATAATTGTTGATCAAAAGTTAGAAGCAGTAATTGAAGATAAAAAGATAAAAAAAGCTAAAAAAGAAGAAATAGAATCAAAAAAAGTAAATATTAATTTAGCAAATAAAGAAGATTTAGAACAGGTTAAAGGTATAGGTCCAGCATATGCCAGAAGAATTATTGCTTATAGAGATAAAGGTGGCGAGTTTTCAGATATAGAAGAACTTTTAAATGTAAATGGTATAGGTCCAGTTAGACTTGAAGCTATCAAGCCAGGTATTAAACTTTAAGTTAAAAAAAGATAAGGGGGAGATGTAAAAATGGTAGAAACTAATAAGTCAGAATTAGGTGGAATGAATATTGCTAATGAGGTTTTAGGTATTGTTGCAGGTATAGCAGCCACTGAAATTGATGGTGTTGCAGCAATGAGTGGTGGTTTAGTTCGCGGGATTGCAGAGATGCTAGGAAGAAAAAACCTATCTAAAGGCGTTAAATTAGAAGAGACTGATGAGGGTGTCATAGTAGAATTAAATTTAATTGTTGATTTTGAAGTCAATATTCCAGATGTGACAGAAGAAGTACAGAGAAATGTCAAAAAGTCATTAGAAAAGATGACAGGTGTAGATGTTAAAGCTGTAAACATTAATGTGCTAGGCATAGATATTCCAGAGTTTGTATCTGAAGATGAAGCAAAAATAGAAGAAGAGGAAGTAGATGATCCAAAGGATATAGAGGAGAATATTGAAACGGAAGAGGATAAAGAATAGATGAAGTTTAATAATATTATCAAAAAAATATTTAAGCCAATAATTATAATACCGGCTTTGATTTTCTTATTAGTTATTGGGGGGGCTGTTTTAAGTTGGGCCCTCCAAAGCTATAATGCTGAAGATATAGCTTTAGATTTTTTGGTTAGCAGTAAGTCTGTAAATGTTACAGAAGAAGGTAATTATCTTTTATTCGAGTCAGTTCAAATTAATGATAATAAACCTGGATTAATTTTATATCCAGGTGCTCAAGTAGATTATAGGGCATATAGTCGGCTTGCTTATAGGCTTGCAGATGAAGGATATTCTACAATATTGGTTAATATGCCTTTAGAGTTAGCTATATTAGGGTGGAGAAGGGCTGATGGCGCCAGAGAATTACTCCCAGAAAAGAATAGCTGGTTTTTAATTGGTCATTCATTAGGTGGGGCAATGGCTGCAAGATTTATAAGTAGAGAAGATCCAGACTGGGTTAATGGTTTGATCTTACTTGCTGCTTATCCAGCCAGTTCTGATTCTATTGCAGACCATGAGGTTGATGTATTGTCACTATATGGTAATAATGATGAAATTGTTAATCTTGAATTATTAAAAGAAAGAAAAAATTTAATGCCTAAATCAACTATTTTTACCGGGATGGAAGAAGCCAATCATTCAGGATTTGCTGATTATGGGAGGCAGGATGGCGATGGTGAGGCTACGATAACAACAGAAAAACAAATTGATCTTTCAGTTGAATATATAATCGACTTCATAAATCAGAGACCATGAGAAAATTTAAAGTTCTTGTTATAGGCGATATTGTCATTGACCATTATATTAATAGTAAAAAGAATTATATAGGTGGCAGTGCTACAAATGTTGCACTAACTATCAGTAGAAATAGTCTTGAATTCAAAATAGATCTTTTAGGTGTTATTGGTAAGGATAAACCAGGCAATCAATTATTTTCCAGGCTTAAAGATACTAATATTAATTTAGATAAAATAATAAAATTATCAGGGAGAACGGCTAAAGCTTCCTGGAAAAGAAAAAAATCTGGAACAGAATTAGTTAAAGTTGATAAAGGAATTGATCAGGGGATTTCTTTAGAATATTTAAAAACTATTAATATTGAAAATTATGATTTAATCCATGCAACACCATATAGCCTGGGAATAAATGAAATAAAATATATTAGAGATAAATCTAAAGTTTTTTCATTTGACTCTTCTTTTATATATAATCTAAAAGAAATTTTTGAATTAATACCTGGTACTAATTGGTTTTTTATTTCTGGTGAACTTGCCAGAAACCACCAGTGGATTGAAAAATTAAGCTCTTATCCAGAAGAGGGCTTGATTTTATTGAATGGCGATGAAGGGGCAATGTTTTTAGATTCGAATTCTAAAATAATTGAGGTATCTACAAAGCAGAAAGATAATATTTATGATGATCTTGGTGCCGGTGATGTTTTTATAGGGTATTTACTGTCATCTTTTTATAAAAGTTTCAATAAAAATAATATAATAAATTTATTGGAAAGAGCTACAGAAGCGGCAGGTAAGGCATGTCAATATGAAGGATCAAGTAATTTGAGCCTTGTTTGATTAGAAAATATATTATATAATATATTTGGAAAAAATCTAAAATCACCTGGATCCAGGAAAGGACCGGGATGATAGGAGGCAACGAATTGAAATTATCAACAAAAGAAATAGTGGTAGCAGGAATGTTAGGAGCAATTTCAATCGTCTTAGGAGTTACCAGACTTGGCTTTATACCAGTGCCGACCCCGGCAGGCAATGCGACTATAATGCATATACCGGCAATATTAGGGGCAGTTCTGGAAGGACCAGTGGTTGGTGCACTTATAGGGTTAATATTTGGTGTTTTTAGTTTTTTGCAACCAGGAGCACCGATGTTTACAGATCCTTTAATAGCAATAGTTCCAAGGATTTTCATTGGGATATTTGCTTATTATGCTTATAGGTCTTTAGCAAAGAAAAATGAAAACATTGCCTTAGTAGTTGCAGGTATTGTTGGGACCTTAGTAAACACAATATTTGTTTTAGGTCTTGCTGTATTACGAAACTTTTTACCGTTATCAGCGGCTATTGGAGCTGCCTGGTTGCATGGATTACCAGAAGTTATTCTTGCCGCTGTTTTAGTAAGTCTTGTAGGAAAGGCTGTATTAAAATATCGTCGGAGTAATTAATTAGTAGCCCGGCTTTGCCGGGCTTTTTATCTGATTTTCAATTTTTATTTTAGTATTTAGGAGGAAATTAAATGTCTAACTCAGAAAAAGAATTAAATTATGATTTAGTTATAATAGGTGGAGGACCTGGAGGTTATGTAGCAGCTATTAGGGCATCCAGGCAGGGAGCAAAAGTAGCCTTAGTTGAGAAAGAAGCTATAGGTGGTGTCTGTTTAAACTGGGGCTGTATACCAACTAAAGCTATGATTCGCTCAGCAGAGATTTATCAGGAGGTTCAGGAAGCTCATAAGTTTGGTGTGAATATAGAAGGAGAAGCCTCAATTGATTTATCTTCAGTAATCAAAAGAAAAGACAGGATTGTCAGGCGATTAGTCAAAGGAATAGAAGTTCTTCTGAAAAGTGAAAACATAGACATATATAATGGTATAGGATTGTTAAACCAACCAGGTCAGGTTCAGGTAGAATTTGATGATAGAGAAGAAAAGATTCTTCAAGCTGAAAATATTATTATAGCTACTGGCTCGAAAGCTGCAAGCTTACCGATTTCTGGGACAGACTTACCTGGAGTTATATCAAGTAGAGAGGCTCTTGATTTAAATGATCTGCCTGAGAAAATGGTTGTTATTGGCGGTGGAGTAATTGGCATGGAGTTTGCTTTTCTTTATGCAAATATGGGAGTTGAGGTAACAGTTATTGAATTTCAGGATTCTATAGTACCTGATGCTGATAAAGATATAACAGATGAACTAGCAAAGTTGGCCAGAAATAAAAAGATAAATATACATACTTCAAGTCAGGCTAAGAAGATTGCTGAGACAGAAGGACGTAATAATAATATGCTTGTTGCCTTTGAAGAAGATGGCGAGGAAAAATATATTATTACTAATAAGGTGCTTATTGCTGTTGGACGCTTGCCAAATCTTCCAGGTATCGATGCAGAGTCTTTAGGGCTTGAATTAAATAAGAGACGGGGTGGCATAAAAGTTGATGATCATATGAAGACTTCTGTTGACGGAGTCTATGCCATTGGTGATGTAACTGATAAAATAATGCTGGCCCATGTAGCTTCTCATCAAGGGATAGTTGCTGCTGATAATATTACTAATAGTGATCATAATATGGATTATAGAGCTGTTCCAAGTGCCATCTTTACTGATCCAGAAGTAGCTACTGTAGGTATGAGTGAAAGAGATGCTAAAGAAGCTGGGGTTAATTTTGTTGTCGGCCGGTTCCCATTTAGTGCTAATGGAAAAGTTATGGCTATGGGAGAGCGCCGTGGTTTTGTTAAAATCATTAAAGAAGAAGAGTCAGGCCGGGTCATTGGAGCAGCTATAATTGGAGTTCATGCAACAGACCTTATTGCAACATTAACCTTAGCCGTCAATAAAAACTTAACAGCTCATGAGATAGCAGAGACTATTCATGCTCATCCAACAACAGCTGAAGTTATCCATGAGGCTGCTTTAGATACTGAAGGTGGCGCTATTCATTACAGCAAATAATTCATTTAAAATTGATAGGTGATGGAGCTCACCGTTAACTGCTGATATATTTATTCAGCTGATGGCTCCTGGCAGATTTAGGCTATGGCCTATCTCTGTCAGGAGCTTTTTATTTTATACCGGTATTCTTTTATGAAATAGATTAATTATTAATAATGGAGGTAATAAGAAGATGATTTATGGGATATTTTTAATAATAATAATAGGATATTTAGCAGGTAGGCTTGCATCTAAATTAGGGCTTCCTCCATTGATTGGTATGTTATTTGCTGGGGTTTTAATTGGGCCTTTTGGTTTAGATTTATTACCTGAAGTGATAATTAATATATCTGATGAGATAAGATTATTGGTATTATTGATTATCCTGTTTAAAGCAGGTTTGGGACTGGATAGGAAGAAACTGGAGCAGGAAGGTTCTGTTGCATTTAGACTTGGATTTTTACCAGCAGTTCTAGAGGCTGCAGTAGTTGCAGTTGCAGCCAGGTATCTGTTTGGTTGGGATTGGTTTACTGCCGGGCTGCTTGGCTGGATAATTTGCGCAGCTTCTCCAGCTGTAATAGTTCCAATGATGCTTAAACTTAAGGCTAAAGGATTGGGGGCAGACAAAGGTATCCCGGATTTGGTACTTGCAGGTGGAACTTTAAGTGATGTTATAGCAGTAACAATGTTTGGTATCTTTTCAACTATTTCTGTTGAGGGCGGATTAGAAAATAGTCTTTTATTGGAGTTAAGTCAGATTCCTATTCAGATAATATTGGGGTTGTTGATAGGTTATATCTCTGGGCGTTTGATAAAAACTTTATTTAAAAAAACAGATTTAGCTGGAGCAGGAATGGGAGAAATCATTATCTCACTGGCAGTTGCTTTATTATTGCTTATAGGGGAAGAATATCTGCCATATTCAGAATTTCTGGCAATAATGACTTATGGGTTTAC
>CAYONR010000001.1:0-1831 GCA_964405365.1 uncultured Halanaerobiaceae bacterium | reverse complement strand
AGAATTATCGTTTTCTGGTAGCTATAGATCATAGTAGACTGGCCGGTGAGGCTTTAAAAGAGGCGGCAAGGCTAGCCAGGCAGGCAGATGGTGAGTTGATTATCCTAAATATTGAACAGTCTGATAAACTAAATATTTCTCAAGAAGAGTTAAATGAAGAACTTGAAATTGCTAGAGATATTGAGCATGAAATTATCTTTAAAATATCTGATAATCCAGCTAATACAATTTTAGAAACTGCTGAAAAATATAATGTCGATTATATTTATTTAGGTAAATATGGAGATACCGGAGAGAGATATAAAGGGGAAGGCATCGATGATGTAGTTGGTGGAGTTGCAAAACTAGTTGGAAGTAAAGCAACTGTACCTGTTATTTTAGTTGAAAAATCTAATCCGGAAGTTTATAAAGAGTGAACTAGTAACTTGACATATTTATGTTAAAGCAATAAAATATAAGATAGTAGTGTAAAGAAAAATTACACAAATATAAGAATAATATAAGGAGGGAAATTCATGAGCGGAGAGTACCATGAAAGATATGAAGATCTATCACAGGAAGCAATTGAATATCATCGAATTATTAAGAGTGTGATTGAAGAATTAGAGGCTGTTGACTGGTACAATCAGAGAGCCGAGGCTACCAAAGATGAAGAGGTTCGCAAGATTGTAGCACACAATAGAGATGAAGAGATTGAACATGCCTGCATGGGTTTAGAATGGCTGAGAAGAAACAGTGAGGTCTGGGATGAATACTTGCGGGAATTTTTATTTAGAGATGGAGATATAACTGAGCATGGCCATGAAGATGACGAAGGTGATGATCATGATGATCATAGCTCAGGTTCAGATGGTTCGTTAGGCGTTGGAAGTTTAAAGGAGGGGAAATAAATGATTGATATTCTTAATCGCTCACTTGCTCCTATTCCAGAGGAGGCCTGGAAATTTCTTGATGAAGAGGCCAGGGAAATATTAGGACTTCGATTAGGTGCCAGAAAAGTTGTTGAGTTAGAAGGCCCACTTGGTCTTGATGTCTCATCAATTAATACTGGTAGAATGAATAAAATTTCAGCTGAAGGTGCTGAATTTAGAAGTAGAGAAACATTAAATCTCATTGAAGTTGAATTACCTGTTAAAATTGCTAGAGCTGAAATAGATGCCTTTGCAAGAGGTGCTAAGGATGCAGATTCAGATCCTGTTAGAGAAGCAGCCAAGAAATTAGCTGAAATTGAAAATAAAGCGATATTCTTTGGTATGCCTGAAGCAGGTATTGAAGGTATTATTCCTTCATCCAAGGAAGAGCATGATCCAATTAAAATTGAAGAAGATCGTTCATCATTTTTCTCAGCCATTTTTACTGCTAGAGAAAAATTATTGGAAGAGGGTATCGAAGGTCCTTATAATATTCTGATGGGAACAAAACATTATAATCTTATGAATAAGCTGGAATCAGCATGTTATCCACTCTTTAAGAAAATAGAAGATTTAGTTGGTTCTGAAATTATTTATGTTCCTGAATTAGAAGATAATAGTGTAATGTTAGCAGCTGGGGATGATTTTGAGTTATTTATAGGCCAGGATGTTTCACTTGGTTATAAGGATTATGGTGCTAATTCAGTTGATCTATTCCTTTTTGAGACCTTTACCTTTAGAGTTAATGGGCCAGAGGCTGCTATTACTTTTGAATAATGATTGATATAAATTCAGGAGACCTTTTTCAGGTCTCCTTTTTATTTGATTATTGTTGAAATTATTTTGATGATTTTTAAAATAAAACGAGGATTTTGATTAAAAATCTTTAATATTAGTAATACAGAAAGAGTTTTTATTTT